>NZ_JBFUGE010000370.1:0-6023 GCF_056403075.1 Ideonella sp. P3_A4
CTCGTATGCCGAAGAGCGGCAGCGCTATCGGATCGTCTACTTCCTCGTCGATGCCGACGGAACGGTGAAGGACTGGGCCACGCAGATCTACAAGGGCGGCAAGGTGCGCTGCTGGGGCAGCAACTGCCTCAAGTTCTTCAAGGATCCGCCCATCGAGAAGCTCGATGAAGTCGTCAGGACTTCGCACGGCGAGGCGATTACCACCTGGCGCAGCGGCAGCTGAGGCCACTCCAGGCCCGGTCGACGACCAAAGAAAAAAGCGCCCGGCAGGGCCGGGCGCAATCGGTTGGGAGGAGCAAGAAACAGTTGCTGGGCGCGGATTACCAGGTCTTCAGCGCTTCGCGGATCTCGTCGCGATACAGCTCGTTGGCGCCGGTGTTGTAGGCGTTGGTGAAGTCCACGTCGGCCTGGCAGTTGGTGCCCGGCGTGTTGTAGTCTTCCCAGCACGGCACCGGGGTGTCAGAGATCAGGCGGCCGAACACGAAGTCGCGGTAGGTGATGGCACCGGTGCGACCCTTGACCGGCAGTTCGATGATGCCGGTGCCCGAGCGGATGATCACCTTCTGGCCGCAGGCGCCGTTGGCGTCCGGCAGGCAGGTGCCGTAGCTGCCACCCTTGCCCCAGGTCTTGATCAGCGAACCGAACTGCGCAGCGATCGCCGACTTGCCTTGCTTGGTGGCTTCGTCGTTGATGATCACCTGCAGCGCGGCGCTGGCGCCGGTGCTGGGGTTGGCCGACTCCAGGAACTCGCTGCGGGCCGAGTTCGTGTTGGTCAGCAGCGTCGAGTTCCACACGCCTTCATAGATGTGAGCCAGGTCAGCGGCCGTCGTGTCATTGCGGCGGTTCGTCGGGTCGTACTTGCCGGTCGTGAAGTTCCAGTAGGCGCAGCCGATGTTGTGGCGCAGCGTCGTGCCGGTCAGGCCCGAAGCGGTGGCCGTGCTGTTGAACGGCGTGAAGGTGCCGCCGTAGCGCAGCACGGTGCCACGCGTCGTGCGGTTGTCGGAGATGCGCATCATCTCGTCCAGGCCGGTCTCGAAGTTGTAGTTGGTGCGCTTGTTGGCGGCCACTTCCTTGGACGGATCCGGGCAGGCGTCCTTGCCGGCGACCATGTCGTACTCGTAGTAGGTGAAGGCCGAGGGCAGCGTGTCCAGACCCAGCTGGACCTGCTTCATCGAGTGCAGCAGGTGCAGCGACTTCAGCGAGCTGGCGGTTTCAGCGCGGCGGCTGCCGTTCAGGTCGACCTTGACGGAGCTGTTGACCTGCTTCAGGTACGACTCGAAGATGCCCTTGGTCGGGTTGCCGCTGCTGTCCAGGAAGGTCTTGCCCAGCAGGTCACGCATCCGGCGGGTCGATGCGTTGGCGTTGTCGATGAAGACAGCGTCGTAGCGGCGCACACCGTTCGAGACGTAGGTCGTGATGTCGATCGGACGCGAGGCGACTTGCAGGCCGTAGTTGTTCAGGTCGGCCATCGAGGCGAAGCCGTACTGGTACCACCAGGCCGAAGCATCGCTGCCGGTGTTGGCAACCTGGATGAAGTTGTAGGTGCCGTTCGACTGGCGTTCGAGCTTGACGATGCGGCCCTTGAACGAAGCGACCTTGCTGGCGATCGAGGCCGGGGTCTGGTTGATCCACCATTGCCAGCTCTTCGCATCGGTGCCGGTGTTGGCAACGAAGGCCGCGGTGTACTTCTTGACGCCACCTTCGGTATAGCTGTCGATGTCGATCATCCGGTGACCGGTGTTGTTGATGTGGTCGGTGATCTGCGCCGAGCTGACACCCATCAGGTAGGTCCAGGCACGTGCCGCGCTGCCGGTGTTGGACACCATCACCACCGCGTAGCGGATCACGCCGCCGCCGATGTCATACGGCTCGATTTCGATCAGACGGCCGCTGTTGGCGTTGACGTACGAGGTGACCTGTGCGTAGGTCAGGCCGTAGTACCACCACCAGCCCGGGACGGCGTAGGCGCCGCTGTTGGGGACCATGCGGACCGAGAAGCGCGGCACGCCGCTGGTGACCGAGTAGACCTCGATCTCCGTCAGGCGGGCGTTGTTCTGGCTCAGGTAGGTGCTGACCTGGTCGGCGCTGACGTTGGTGTACGTCCACCAGCCGGTCGGGACGTTGGTCGAGTGGTCGTCGGTCGTTGCGTTGACGTCCAGCGATTCGGGCTGAACCATCGCCTGGTCGTCCATCTCCAGCCCGTCGACGGCGGCTTGGGCGCGGGCGGTGCCCTGGGCCATCAGGCCAGCGGCAGCGGCGAGGGCGGCCAGCAGCAGGGTCGGGCGGGGTTGGGTGAAGCGGGTCTTCATGAAATCTCTCCAGTGGTCTTGGTTGAACTGCGGGGGTTGAGGTTGGGAGCCGATGCGTTGTTTCGTGCGGCCCTACCTATCAATTCGCAGCCCCGCGGTGTCACCGGACATTTCTGCCCCCCTATGGTTAGGCCCCTCGATTGGGGGGGCTGGGTCCCCCCTCTTCCGGGGGACCCGCTCCACGACCCCGCCGTCAGCTCAGCGAATGAAGACCGGCACGCGCAGGCGCACCCGTTTCGACAAGCCCACCTCGGCTTCCACCGCTTCGACCGAGCCGGCGTCTTGAGCCGTTGTCGTTGCGGTGCGCACGTCGGCCGTGAGGCGCTCGGGCAGGGCGACGCCGCGGCGGCGGACCAGGAAGGTGATGTGGTCGATCAAGGTCGCGTCCACCGGCGGGAACTCGAGCGACAGCAGCAGGCCTTCGCCTTCGGTGCGTGAACGCCCGACGAAGTGCGAGGCGTCGACACGCACCCGCAGCCACGCTGGCTGCGCCGGCAACGCGACGGTGCGCTTGAGGATGCGCTGGTGGCCGTCAGAGAAGGTCAGCTGGGCTTCTGCGACCAGCGTTGAGAACGTCGTGCTCGCCGCGGCATCCACCACGTGGTGCATCGGGAACAACGGATCCTCGGGCGCCGCCCATTCGCCGCCGTCGATGCGAAAACGCAGGCCCTTCAATGCGGCGCCCGCCGGCTGGGGTTTGCCGGCACCGGCCAGCATGCAGCGAGGCTCGGTGCCCACGATCTGCAGATCCAGTGATCGTGCCAAGGCCTGCGAGGTCAGCTCGGTCACCAGCGTGCAGCCGTCGGCCGCGGCGCCGGGCTCCGCACCGGGCTGCGCGAGCAAGCGTGCTTCCAGCGCCCGGTCTTGCTCCACCAGCGCGGCGAGGCGTGCGGCATGCTTGCCGCCAGGGTCCATTGGCAGCAGGCGCACGTGGATGTGGTGATGGTGCGCGTGGGCCCAGCCTTCGTACGGGCTGGAGGCGAACAGGCGCTCCATCTCGGCCACGCGCGCCGCGCTCACGCCGAAGCGCTTGGCGCGTGCCCATTCGTTGGCCCGCGCCAGCACCTTGAGCCGCACCTGCGCGTCGATGCCGATCGCTTCGAGCAACTCGCCTGAGAAGCGCTCGCTGTGCCAGCGAACGAGTTCGAGCATGAACAGGGCCTGGCGGTCCGTGTCCAGCCGGTCGGCCGGGCCGTGGCAGATGTTGTCTTCGACTGGCGTGGCGCCGGCCGGTGTGCCCGGGCGGAAGTGGTCGGTACAGGCGGCCGGGTCCGGCGTTTCGACGCGGCCTTGCTCGCTGGTCAGGTAGTAGCCGAGGTCGAGGTTGTAGCCGCCGTCGTGCGAGCCACCCGGGTGCCGGCCGCGCGGCCCCTCGGGCCCGAGTTCGATCGGCGTGTCGGCGTTCTCGGAGGTCAGGTCGAAGATGGCGAGCGGATACGGGCCAGTGCCCAGCGTCTCGACCGTGCGCCGGGCGGCCAGGCGCGTCAATGCAACGGCGGGGCGTGTCGCCCAGCGAAAGCGCGGGTCGCCGTCGGCGCCGCCCGGCATGTCGCTGGCGAGCACGCGAAAGCCGGCCTGTGGCGACACAGGGGCATGCAGGTGGACCAGTTCGGCGGGGACGCCGGTTTCGTAGCGGTTGCGCCCGTCGTTGGCGCTGGCGTGGAAGGGGATCGCCAGCGCCAACAGCAGGGCGGCAGGCAACGCGATGAGGCGAAATGGCTGGTGGTGTCGCATGGGGCCGGCATTCTCTGGGGCCCCGGCGCGGCGGGCAATACAGGCTTGCAACAGGCGCGGGAGGTGTGTGGCGCCCGCACGCCAGTCAGCGCGCAGCCGTCAGAGAATGACGCGCAGCGGCAGCGGGGCCTCGGCGCCGGCAAGCTCTCGGTAGCGGGCACGCGCCTGGCGTTCGAGCACATCGGCCTCGCCCGGATGCCCGGTGGCGCGCAGCCACTGCGCGCGCACGAGCGAGGCGAGCTGCTGCTCGGGATGCGGACCGGTGTGGTGCTCGCGCAGCAGCTGCTCGGCGCTGTCGATCAGCGGCGCCGCCTTGGCCGGCTCGCCAGCCGTCAGCCAGCCCAGTGCGGTGTTCAGCTGCGCGCGCGCCAGGCCAACCTGGCCGGTCGAGCCCAGTGAGGCGCCGGATTCGCGCCAGGCGGTGATCGATTCCTCGCCCGCTGCGGCAGCCTCCTTGCCACGCCCCAGCGCATTCAATGCACCGGCGCGCAGCATCAGCGTGGCCGCGTGGCGCGTGTCCTTCTGGCCAGCGGCGAGTTCCTGCGCCGACAGCTGGTCGAACCAGCGCAGCGCTTCGGCCGGCTTGTTGTTCATGGTCAGTGCCGAGCCGTAGCGGCGGATGAAGCCGCGCACTTCGGAAGCCGACAGCGCCGAGCCTTGAGCCTGCGCCAGTCGAACCGATTCACGCGCCTGCTCCTCGGCGCCTTCGCTGTCGCCGACGCGGTTCGCCGTCATCACGCGGAAAGACAGGTTCAGTGCGGTTTCGCTGTCTTCGGCGCCATAGACCTTCTTCGAACGCTCGATGTTGCCGGTGAAGACCTCGTCGGCCCGCAGGTAGTTGCCGCTGTCCATGTAGGCCATGCCGAGGGTGCGGCTGGCCAGGATCGACTGGATGTTGTAGCGGCCGGCCAGGCGATCGATTTCGGCGACGGCCTTCTCCAGCGATCGGATCGCTTCGGGAAACAGGCGCATCTGCCACTGCGTGAAGCCCACGTCGGCGCGCAGCTCGGCGGCCCCCATGCCCTCGGTCACCCAATCCTTGTCGAGCAGCGGGGCCATCGCCTGCAGTGCCTTGGTGGCTTCGTCCTTGTGGCCGGTGCTGGCTAGCGAAGTGGCCATGCGCACACGGGTCACCGCCTCCACGTAGCTGTCGGGGCCGTGCACCTTCACGACGGCCGGTAGCAGGCTTTGCAGCAGTGCGCGGCCCTGCTCGTGCTGGTTCAGGTCGAGTAGGTTGTCGGCCACGCCCAGGTCCACTTCCAGCACGTCGGCGCTGTCGGCTGGCTCGTGGGCCAGCAGCATCGACCGGGCCTGCTTCAGCAGCGTCATCGACGTCTCTTTGTGGCCCAGCTGCTTGTGCACCAGTCCCAGCGTGAGCAGCGCGCGCGCGTGCTCGAGGCTGCCTTCGCCGTGGCTTCGCACCATCAGATCGCGCCGCGCCTCGGCCAGCGGCAGCGCCGGCTTGTTGTCGCCCAGCTTGTCGTAGATGTCGATCAGCACGCCGCTCAGCGCGGCATTCAGGTCGGGTTCGGCGCCGAGCTTGGCCTGCAGTTCACGTTCGCCGCGGGCCAGCAGGTCGCGCACCGTCAGCTCGCGGCCCTGCGCGCGGGCCGGGTCGGCCTCGTTGAACAGGCCGACCAGAAAGTCCTGCACGGCCTTCGTGCGCTGGCTTTCACGGCGCGCGATGGCGGCCTGGTCCAGCGCCACCGCGAGGCCGGCGAGCATGCCCGCGCCAGCCAGCGCCGTGGCGGCCACCGGCAGCTTGTGGCGCTGCACGAACTTGCGGGTGCGGTACCACCAGGTGCCCGGGTGAGCGTGCACCGGCTTGTTGCGCAGCCAGCGCTTCAGGTCCTGCTTGAAGGCCTCGGCCGACGGGTAACGCTCGGCCGGGTTCTTGCGCAGCGCCATCAGCGCGATGTTGTCGAGGTCGCCGCGCAGCTGGCGCCGCAGGCCGGCCGGGTGCAGCGAGCGCTGCGCAGC
>NZ_JBFUGE010000371.1:0-5996 GCF_056403075.1 Ideonella sp. P3_A4
GTAGACCGGCGGACGGTAGTACGWACGGTAGTAGTACGGGCGCGGTGCGGCGTAGTAGACCGGGCGCGGCGCATACACCACCGGGGCCACGTACACCGGCGGCGGCGGGGTGTAGACCACCGGCGGCTCGACATAGACCGGCGGCGGCCCATACACCACCGGTGCCGGGTAGTAGCGCGGGCGATGTCCGCCATTGATCACGGTGCCGACCTGCACCCCCGGGGCGATCGGCGCGTTGATGCCGACTGACCAGCTGACACCACCGGCCTGGGCAGGCACGCTGATGGCTGCAACGGCCAGCGCGGCAGCAAAGGGGGCAAGGCGAAGCAAACGGGTGAACATGAGAGGCTCCTTTCGAGCAGGGCGGCCATGTCGGCTGCCCCATGCACGAACAACGGGCCTGACGGACGCCCCGTTGACGCCCGCTGGTGGCAAGTTGTAACCCTGGGCTAGTATCAGGCGCCACCATGGACCTGGACGCCGCCCTCGCCCTGATGCCCGACGACGAGCCCCGTGCCCGCGCCGCCTTGCATGCGCTGTGGGAGGAGGCCGAACGCCGTGGCGATGCCGCTGCCGCCTGGCAGGTGGCAGCGATCGCCCTGGTGGTGATCAACTTCGAGTTCTTCGACTTCCGCGGCAGCGCGCTTTGGTGTGTCCGCTTCGCCGCCGACGTTGCCAGCGCATGGGCCGACCACCTGGCCGCGCGGGCACGCACCGGTGAGCCTGCCGCGCTGCGCGGCTGTGCCGGTGTGCTGGCCCGCCCGATGCAGGACCATACCGCCATCGACGACGCCGAGGGCCGCACCATCCTGGCTGAAGCGGCTGACGCATTGGCGGAAGGCCTGCGCGCCGAGACCACGCTCACGGCCACCGAGCACTATCTGCTCGCCAAATGCCTGCTCGACCACCACGGCCAGCAGATGGACACCTTGGCCGCCTCCCGCGTGATCGCGTTGCAGCAGGAAAGGTTTCGCCATGACACGGTGAGCCCGGTGCTGCTGGCGAACTGGTGGTTCACCACGATGTGCCACCACGAGTACTACGGCGACGCCGAAGCCGCCCAGCAAGCCCGCCACCGGCTGCAGACCTTGCTGGACACGCACGCACTGCCCGAGGTGCGCTTTGCGCTGCTGACACTGGACATCCCGGTGGCGCTGAAGGCTGGCCAACTGAGCCGCGCCGAACGCATCTACCGTGAGATCGAAGCGCTGATGCCGGACATGGCTGCCGCCTACCTGCCACAGGCCCTGCGCGCCCAGGCGCAATACCTGTCGCAACGCGGCGAGCATGGCGCAGCGCTGGCCCGCATCGACCGCTTGCTGGCGGTGTGCGCCGATGTGGAGGTGCCCATCCGCGACCAGGGCGCCTACCGGGCGCTGCGGGCCAATGTGCTGGCGGCGCTCGGCCGCTTCGACGAAGCGCTGATCGAGCTGCACAGCCAGCGACCGTTCCAGTTCGGCGTGCAAGGCGAGACGCTGGACGTGCTCATCCTGTTCGCCGAAGCTGCAGCGCACCTGGACCACCAGCCCGACGCAGCGCTCGGCTATCTGCGGCAGGCCCTGGCCGGCGCTGTGCGCTTGCAGTTCAACCGCTTCTTCTTCACCGTGTCCGGCCTCGCCGCGCGGCTGTGCCAAGCCGCGCTCGACGCCAACATCGAGACCGAGTTCGTGCGCGCCACCATCCGCGACCGCCACCTGAGTGCGCCGGATGCGACGCGGCCCGACTGGCCCTGGCGGCTGCGCGTTCAGGTGCTGGGTGAGTTGACGATCTGGCGCGACGAACTGCCGCTGCGCTCGCCCGGCAAGGCCCAACGCAAGCCGCTGGAGCTGCTGGCCCTGCTGGCCGCGCACGGCGGCGGGCCGATCGATGCCGGCTTCATCATCGACACGCTCTGGCCTTCGCTCGAGGCCGATGCGCCGAAGGCGTCGCTAGAGATGGCGGTGTCGCGGCTGCGCAAGCTGCTGGACCTGCCCGAAGCGGTGTTGGTGGCCGACGGCACCGTGGCGCTGGACCCGGCGCTGGTGTGGTGCGACGCAGGTGCCTTCGAGACGCTGGCCGACGAGCTGCAGCACGACCTTGCCCAGGGCACCGCCGACGCGGCGACGACACAACGGGCCGAGCGCCTGTTCGCGCTGTACCGTGACCGGCTGCTCGGCAGCGAAACCTTGAGCGGCCGCATGCAGATGGCACGCGAGCGCCTGGCGCTGCGCTACTACCGCGCCGTCACCGCCTGGGGCAGCACGCTCGAAGCGCGCGGCGACTGGGCCGCCGCGATTGCGCTGTATGAGCGCGCCCTGACGCGTGACGTGCTGGCCGAGCCGATCTACCGCGCGCTGATGCGGGCGCAACTGGCCCGCGGCGAACGGGCCGAGGCCTTGCGCACCTTCCGTCGTTGCCGGGAGTTGCTGGCCAGCGTGCTGGGCGCCACGCCGGCGGCCGAGACGCTGGCCCTCTTCCACGAAGCCTCGGTGGCTGGTCAGTGACGGTCAGCTTGTAGACCGTGTCCTGACCCGCCACACCGCCAGAGTCGCTTGCGCCCCCCGTACGGCTTCAGGTTGGATCGACGATGCCCTTGGCAATCATCCTGAGCGCCGTCATGCTCGGGATGAAGAAGTACTCTCCGCCGCGCGTTTCCACCATGCGCGGAATGTTCGCCAGGATGAAGGGCGCGTCGTCCCCGGTGGGATCGACCTGGATCACGGCCTTGCTCGGCCGCGCGTCGTGGGCGCTGTGGTTGCCCAGGAGGATTTCCTTGTCGTTGGCGGCCTTGAAATCATTGCCGTAGTTGACCCACTGCTGCTGCACGAACTCGAACTGGCGGTTGATGTCGCTGTTGAGCATCATGATGATGATGCCGTGGTTGCCGTCGTCGCGCGTGCGGTCCCGCACGTCGCCGTAGGGCAGGCCGCGCCGCAGCAGACGGCGCCGGTTCGCCAGCGCACCGGGCGTGTCGAACGCGCCCGTGGCGACTTTCAGCGAACCGGGCGGGTCGCCGGGGTCGCGCGTCATCTCGAGCGACGCGCGCGGGTTGATGCGGCGCATGTGCGCGCTGAAAGGGCACTTGGCGCCGCTCATGTCGTCGTCGTAGGTGAAGTCGCACAGCAGTGCGTCCTTGCCCTTGTCATCCGCAGCGGCCAGCAATTGATCGAACTGCAGCTTGCTGGCCAGGTCCGGGGCCTTCACCAGCGGCGCGCCGTTGTCGGCCCAGCGCCCGCAGAACTTGGCCTTCAGCAGTTCCTTGCCGCCGGGGAATTTCTTGCCCTGGTCTTCGAGGTAGGCCTCGAAGGTGCCCACGTTTTCGTGGAGCTTGCGATAGACCATGTAGGTGCCGTTGCGCGACAGCAGGATCGGGTCCGGCGCCGGCGGGTACTCGTGCGCTTCGTCGATGTGCCCGAGCAGGAACTCGCCGGTGGCCAGCGGCGCCCATTTGCCGCCTTCGATCTGCTTGCCGCGGCCGTTGACCCGGTCGGCGTCGTACGGAACGCCGTCGAACACCGGGTCACCGATGCCGTCGGTGTAGCCGAAGTGTTCCTTGGCCGTGGGCAGTCCGTTTTCCATGACGGCCTTGACGTCCTGGTAGTCGAGAAGCACCCCGTCGTCGCCGCGATGGCCACCCAGCAAAGCCACACCCGGCTGGAATTGCACGTACACGCTTTGCAGCCACGCATAACTCTCTTCAAGCAGGGCCGGCAGGCGGGCGTTGAGCTGAACGAAGATGTGCACGTCCTTTTCGCGCAGCACACGGTTCTCCCGCCAGATCGGATCCCAGTGTTCCGGCGCGCTGGGGCCGTCGTCGCCCAGCGTGTCCCTGCGCTCTTTCATCCCTTCGGCGAACTCCGGAGAGAACCCCATCAGCGATGCGCGCGGCAGGTCGAGCTCTTTCAGGCCTTGATAGCTGAACGCGACGTTGACCGTCCAGTTCGGCTGCGGAACCTGGTCGGGGCCGGTGCCCCATTGGACTGCGGTCGTCACCTTCCGCGTCACCGCGCCGACGAACGCCCGCGCCTGGGCGCCGTCTGCGATGTTGAAGAACACATAGCGCGCGACGGGATAGCCGAAACGCCCGTAGGCGCGAATCACGTTGCCCTGGATGTCCAGCAGGTCCAACTGTTTGGTCACGTCTTTTCCCCTGAATACTGTTTTTTGACGACAGGCCGCCCCTAGGCAAAAACGCCCCCTCGGGGGGCAACGAAGCGTGGGGGCCTCGTTCCTAGACGCGGTACTTTCCGGGCTCCCAGGTCGGCCCGGTCAGGTCGCGGGGCACCACGCGCTGGATGAAGGCGTTGTAGTTCGCGCGCAGCACGGCCGGCGCCAGCCCCTGGTTTTCGACCGCGAATTTGGCGAATTCCTGCTTGAGGTAGAGCGCCTTCAACTGCTCGGGCAGCGGCTCGTCGTTGGCGCCGACAAAGAACAGTGCGGCCGTGAGCTGGCACTTCTTCATGTAGGCCACGAAGCTGGAGGCGTCACGAACCTGGCCAAAGCCATAGCAGTAGCGCCACACGTCCTGGATGTCGGCGCTGATGGCATCCCACATGCCTCGCAGGTAGCCATCGACGTCGCCGTTGGGGCCGCCATGGAAATTGCAAGAGAAGACCAGGTACTTGGACTTCAGGCGATCTTGCTTCGGCAGGGCCCCGCGCCGCAGCAAGGAGGGAACGACAGGCAGGAAGTCCGAGAACGTGTCCAGTGCGCTCGCGCCGGGCAACGACTCGGTGTACACATCGTCCAGGACGAAGTAACGGCACAGGTAGGTCTGTGGAACCTTCGTCATGGGGCTGTTGGGCAGGAAGTTCCAGTCTTGCAGGATCTCCCTGACCTTGTCCGCACAGGCGATCTCCTGGCCGGGCACGAGCCCGTTGTCGATCGGCGACAGGATTGTCAACGCGTAGGCGTTGCCGCTGACGTTGCCCATTACTGTTTCCCTCCGCTTGCATGGTTTGCGTGCCAATGGGTGCGTCTTTGCACCTGGTAGGCCGCCATGCTGACGATGGGCGTGGGGTACATGTCGCCCAGGTCGTGCTGCAAGCCCCGCAACAGCGCGCGGTAGCGCTGGTGGAATTCGTCGTCCGTGCCGTCCTGCGCGTGCTGGTCGAACGCGATGAGCGCGTCCTTCACTGTCTTGGCACTCTTCACGTCGTTGGACGCGGCCAGCGGATACGCGTTGTAGTAGTGCAGGGTTTCGATCTGGTTGTACTTGATG
This sequence comes from Ideonella sp. P3_A4, assembly GCF_056403075.1. Classification (NCBI taxonomy): domain Bacteria; kingdom Pseudomonadati; phylum Pseudomonadota; class Betaproteobacteria; order Burkholderiales; family Sphaerotilaceae; genus Ideonella; species Ideonella sp. P3_A4. The sequence continues at coordinate 5,201 of NZ_JBFUGE010000371.1, forward strand.
TACTTGTGGARGGGCGTGAGAGCGACCGAGTGCGGGTAGCGGATGTTCCATTTCCAGAACATGTCCAGCCCGCTGGGAATCGCGAAGGTGAACGAATCGACGTACTGGTCCCAGCTGCCGTTGAAATTGCTGAAGAACAGCATGTAGGAGTAACTCAGGTCCTCCCTGGGCTGCTTGGCGTCGAGATGCGGAAACTGGTTCTTGCCGATGATGACCCAGCGCGCATAGTGGATCAACGACAGTGTGATCAAGCCACTCAAGGTGCTGGGAAACTTCAGTGCCACCCAGAAGATCAGCTTGTTGAACCACGCCAGGTACCAGCGTACGGGCGTGACCACATTCATGGCATACGCTTTGCCAGCTATGTTGGACATGAGCCTCCCCTTTTTGGTTTGGGCAAATTATCAGGTCCTACAGTTGGCATGTAAATGCGATTGACGCGTCCGGGCGCGAACCCTTCTCCTCAGATTGGGGGATARCGGGCCACCACGAACAGCACACCATCGCAATGGCTTCGACATCGAAGCCGTGGCGCCCTAATCCGGGACAGTCAGCTTGTAGACCGTGCCCTGCTCTCCGACACCACCCGCATCGGTCGTGCCGCGGAATGTGTGCTGGCCCGTCAGCAACAGGCTCGACTTGGGCCGAAGGCCGTCGTTCTTCTTCTCGCCGAACGAGTGCAACAGCCTCAGCTGACCGGCCGTGTTGATCCGGTAGACCGCGCCGCCATCAGCCGTACCACCGCGTTCGCTGACGCCGTACAGCCAGCCGTCCGGAGCCAGGATGAAGCCTGAGG
>NZ_JBFUGE010000372.1:0-5966 GCF_056403075.1 Ideonella sp. P3_A4
GTTCTCTGGGCTGGCACCGCTGTAAAGCGCGCCGAACTCGTAGAAGGCCACCGACAACGGTCGCTCCGGACAGGGCGCTGCAGGTGCAGGCGTCGGCCCTTTGGCCACGGCCAAGCCGAGCGTGGCCCAGGCGATGGCACCGGCCAGCAACGCGCGAATCCTTCGCCGCATTGCCGCGCCTGGCCCTTTGGCCTGGCAACCACGCTCACTCTGCGGCAAGCCTTCCCTCCGGTGCATGGGCCGATGCTGCGCTCGACGCGGCGCGCCGACAACCGGGTTCACCTGAAGAAGGGGGCCTGCAAGCGCATTCACTTCAGGCCCAGGAAGTCCTTCACCACCGCCACGGTGCGGGCCGGGTCTTCTTCGTGGGGCACATGGCCCAGCTCGGGAAAGACCACCAACCGGCTGCCGCCGATGTCGCGCGCGAAGCGCTGGCCGTTGGGCGGCGGGATCAGGTGGTCGCGGCCGCCCCAGATGATCAGGGTCGGCAGCTTCAGCGCCGCGATGCGCGGCGAGTCCTGGCCCATGTCCAGCTGCTGCATGCGCAGGCGCAGCGCGTGGCGGTTGCCCTCGCGCAGCGTCAGCTCGAAGTAGCGGTCGACCAGCTCCGAGGTGACCTTGGCCGGCTCGCCGTAGACGTTCTGCACGCTGGCCTCGACCATGCCACGCGGCAGGAACCATTCGCTCAGGGCGCTGACGACCGGCAGCCGCGCGATGCGGAAACCCACGGGCATGTCGTCGGGCACGAAGTCGTAGCCAGCCGAGTCGACCAGCACCAGCTTGTCCACCCGCGCCGGCGCCAGCGAAGCCACCCGCCAGGCCACCTCGCCACCCAGCGAGTTGCCGGCCAGCACCGCGCGCTGCACGTGCAACTGGTCCAGCAGGTCGAGGGTAAAACGGGCCAGCGTGTCGCCGCGGTAGTCGTCGCGGGCGTATTCGCCGGTGAAGGGGCCTGTCAAGCCAAAGCCCGGCAGGTCGAAGCTGATGACGCGCCGTTGCGTCTTCAGCGCCGCGACCCAGCCCTCCCAGGTGTGCAGGCTGGCCGAGGTGCCGTGGATCAGCACGATCGGCGCGTGGTCGTCACGCGGGCCTTCGTCGCGCAGGTGGACCATCTGGCCCTTGACCTCGACAAAGTCCGACGGCGCCGGCGCCCAGCGGGCCACCAGCGTCTCGACCTGCCTGTCGGGCGCACGGGCCAGCGGCACCGCCAGCGCGGTCAACATCAACATCACGCCGAAGGCGCGCCAGAGCAGCATCTTCATGCGGTGATCTCGTGGTTGGTTTCAGGGTGCAGATCGGTCGCCAGCTCTTCGCGCTCGTCGAAGACAAAACAGCGGCCGTGCCAGTGCAGAGCGCCCTGGGTCTGCTCGAAGTAACGAAGGATGCCGCCTTCCAGCTGGTAACCATGGTCGATGCCCATGGCCTGCATCACCAGCGCGGCTTTCTCGCAGCGGATGCCGCCGGTGCAATAGCTGACCACCGTCTTGCCGGCCAGCTCTTCGCGGTGTGCGGCCAAGGCGGCAGGAAAGTCTGAAAAACGGTGCAGCCGCCAGTCCAGCGCTCCGTCGAAAGCCCCGGCGTCGACTTCGAAGTCGTTGCGGGTGTCCAGCATCACCACCGGCCGGCCTTCGTCGTCGTGGCCGGCGTCCAGCCAGCGCGCCAGCGTGGCCGGCGACACCGCTGGCGCGCGGCCGGCCGCCGGCTGCACAGCCGGCATGTTCATGCGGATGATCTCGCGCTTGATCTTCACCTTCAGGCGCTGGAACGGCGGGGTCTCACTCCAGCTTTCCTTGGCGTCCAGCCCGGCGAAGGGCAGATCTTCGCGCAGCCGTGCCAGCCAATCGCGCAATGCGCCCTCGGAGCCCGCCAGGAAAAGGTTGATGCCCTCTTCGGCCAGCAGCACGGTGCCCTTCAGGCCCGCGGCCAGCGCGTCGTCGTAAAGGCGTTGGCGCCGTGCCTCGAGCGCATCGAGCGCCACGAAGCGATAGGCAGAAACATTGAGAACGGCAGCCGTCATCGGCGGATTCTAGGGGCCCGCCCACGGGGCGCTGCGACCAGGCGACGCCCGGTCGGCCATGACTTTCGGCCTGCGACGGCCTGCGCAGCGCCTGGTTGGCCGGCCGGAGGTCAGCGCCGAGACGAAAGCTACGCAGCCTCTGCCAGGTCTGGCGCCTTCGCCGGCACCAGCTCAAGAACGGTCGGGCCGTCGCCGCCCAGCAGCAGCTGGGGCAACTGCATGAACCGCCATTGCCCCTTGTCGTCAGCAGCGAGCAGCCAGACCAGGTCGAAGCGGTCGTCCGGCCAGCGGGTCGGCAGTTCCACCCCCGCTCCGGCGATCTCGGCCGCCAGTGCCGGCAGGCGCTTGTGCTCCCAGGCCACCACCGAAAAGCCGCCCAGGGTCTTCAGATGCTGAGCGAGGTCGCGTTCCGCCCCGACGGGGAACGGCGTGGCAACGCCAACCCCGCAGTGCCCCGCCAGCGGCAACAGCGTGCTGATGCCGCGCCGACTGGGGTGAGCCGTGCTCGGCGCAGGGGCGAACAGGTGGCGGGGCCGCTCGTGGTCGGCCTTGGCCCGCCGGTTGTCCCAGAAGAACAGCGCCAGCGCGCCCGCGCGCTGCCAGCCGCGCACCGACAACTCGTTGCGGTCGACGCATCCCAATTCGTCGACCCCCACCAGCACGCCGTTGTCGGTCGGTTTCTCGGCGTGGCGTATCAGCGCGATGGACTGCGACGTGTTCATGACTGCTCTCGTAGGGGTGGTCGACTAGGGGGTTGCGTTTCAATCGCGCTGCGGTGCGAGACGGGTCAGCGCGAGGCGCTCAGGCGAACTGGGCCTTGAGCTCTTCCTTGCGCGCGAGCAGCGCCTGGCCCAAGGCCTTCATGTCGAGCTTGGTCGACGCTTTTGCCTTGGGAAACATCTCGGTCTGCTCTTCCTTGACGTGGTGCTTCACGTACTCGGACAGCACCTTGACGCGCGCGTCGTAGTCTTCGCCGTCGGGCTGAACGCCTTCGAGCTGTGCGATCAGCGTCTTCAGCGTCTCGTGCTCGACGCGTGCCTCCGGCACCAGCTCGGAATCGTTCAGCGCAGCCTTCACCGCCGGGTAGAAGATCTCTTCTTCAACCTGCGCGTGAATCGTCAGCTCCTGGCAGATCTTTTCCACCAGCACTTTCTTCTTGTCCGGCGAACGGCTCTTTTCGAATTGCTCGAACAGCTCGCTGACCAACTTGTGATCGGCTCGCAGCAGCGTGGTGGCGTCGACTTTGCCGTTGGTGCCTGGGGTCGATTTTTTGCGTTCCATTGCGTTACCTGCTTGTCAATTGAGGGGAAGGGTTGCGGCATCGGATGGCAAACCATGTGCCACGCACTGGTGCATTGAGGCGGCGTGGTGTGCAGTCACGCCAGCGATGGGCCGGCATGACAAATGCCGCCCCCACGCGTTACTGCTCACAAGGAGACCCTCATGACCCAGCCATTTCAGCAATGGAAGGTTCTGCCGCACGGCAAGCTGACCTCGGTCGACGACAACCTGCTCACCGTGGTCGGTGATCTGCACATGCCGCTCGCCGACCTGCCCCGGCGCATGACCGTGGCCCGCTTGGCAGACGGGCGGCTGGTGATCTTCAGCGCCATCGCGCTCGATGAAGACGAGATGCTGGCGCTGGAACGCTTCGGCACGCCCGCCTTCCTGGTCGTGCCGAACGACCACCACCGCCTGGACGCCAAGATCTGGAAAGACCGCTACCCCGGGATGCAGGTGGTCGCACCGGAAGGCGCCCGGGCGAAGGTCGAAGAGATTCTTGGCGTGGACACCACGGCACCTGAATTCGGCGACCCGAACGTGCAGTTCGTGACCGTGCCGGGCACCCACGGCCAAGAGGCCGCGTTGGTGGTCAAGGGCAGCCAGGGCACGACGCTGGTGCTGAATGACATCGTCGGCAACATCCGCGATGCCAAGGGCTTTGGCGGCTGGTTCCTGCGGCTGATGGGCTTCGCTGGCGACGAGCCCCACATCCCGGCGCCGGTCAAGATGATGATGGTCGACGACAAGGCCGCGTTGCGCGACCAGCTGATGGCATGGTCACGGATCGATCCGCTGTCACGCATCCTCGTCTCGCACGGGGCCGAGATCGACGATCACCCGAACCAGGCCTTGCGCGACCTGGCCAGTTCATTGGCTTGACGCCGCTCAGAAGAACGATGCCCGGTTAGTGGCGCCCCGCTGGACGACGACTGCCGCGAGGCCTAGCCTCGCGGCATGGACACGCCACTGCCCCACGACCACGAGCCCGCGCCAAGCGAGATCGCCGGGTCGCCGGCGAACGCCCCCGCAGCTGAAAGCTCGTACACCGCAGTCGCCCTGACGCCGCCGCTGAACCTGCTGCCCTGGTCAGCGCCTTGGCACTGGCTCGCGCTGGGCTGGCGCGACTTCACCCGAGCGCCGGTGATCGGCCTGTTCTACGGTGCCGCCTTTGCGCTGATGGGCTGGGCGCAGCTGCTGATCTTTCAATGGGCCCCGGCCTACACGCTGGTGCTGTCGGCGGGCTTCCTGCTCGTCGGCCCGTTTCTTTGCCTCGGGCTGTACCACGCCAGCCGGGCGCTGGAGCGCGGCGAGCGCCCGTCGCTGCGGGCGTCGCTCTTCGCCTGGCGATCGCAAAGCGGCACGTTGGCCATCTTCGGTTTCGTGCTGCTGGTGCTGGAAATGCTCTGGGCCCGTTCGTCGCTGGTGGTCTTTGCGCTGAGCTTCGATGGCATGCCCAACTTCCGCGGCTCGGTGCTGGCCCTGCTGGCGCCGGACAACCTGAACTTCATCGTGGCCTACCTGCTGGTCAGCGTGGTCTTCGCCGGGCTGATCTTCGCGATCAGCGTGGTGTCGATGCCGATGATCCTGGACCGGTCGACCGACGGGATCACCGCCGGCCTGACCAGCCTGCGGCTGGTGCTGACGCAACCCGGCGTCATGCTGCTGTGGGGCGCGCTGCTGACGCTGATGGTGGCGCTGGCGATGCTGCCGGGCTTCGCCGGCCTGCTGGTGCTGGGGCCGGTGGCCGGTCATGCCAGCTGGCACGCCTACCGCCTGGCGGTTGGTAGCGCCGGGCCGACCTCATCCGACTGAGCCGGTCGATCCATCGACAGCGATCTGCACGCTCAAAACGGAACCGGTTCCATTTTGAGTCAAAATGGGCGCTCCGGTGGCCGCGGYGGGTTTTGCCCGTCCACCGCCAACCGCTCTGAGCTCATCGCCCATGACCACTCGCTCGACCTCCCTGGCCCTTGCCTTGTCCGCCTGCTGGCTGCTGGCGGCCGGCGTGGTGCGCGCGGCCGACACCGTTTCACCCATGCCCACACCCACCGCCTCGCCCCGCACGCTGCAGGTCTACACCACGGCCCAAGGCGCGCCCCAGCGCCTGGCGCTAACCGCCACCGTGTCGACGGGCACCGGCGCCCAGCCGCCCGAGGGCGACGTGTCGATCTTCGTCAACCCCGCCCTGCGCTTCCAGTCGCTGCTGGGCATCGGCGCCGCTGTCACCGACGCCTCGGCCGAGGTCTTCGCCAAGCTCTCGCCGGCGAAGCAGGAAGAGCTGTTGCGGGCCTACTTCGACCCGGCTCAGGGCCTGGGCTACTCGCTGCTGCGCACGACCATCCACAGCTCCGACTTCAGCAGCGCCAGCTACACCTATGTGAAGGATGGCGACGTCGCCCTCGCCTCATTCGACGTGGCACCGGACCGGCGCTACCGCATCCCGCTGCTGCAACGCGCTTTGAAGACGGCCGCCGCTGGTGGCGGCTCGGTCACCACCTTTGCCAGCCCGTGGAGCGCACCGGCCTGGATGAAGGACAACGGCAACATGCTGCAAGGCGGCAAGCTGTTGCCGCAGTACGCAGGCGCCTGGGCGCTGTACTTCACCAAGTTCATCCGCGCGTACGAGAAAGAAGGCATTCCCGTCTGGGGCATCACCGTGCAGAAC
>NZ_JBFUGE010000373.1:0-5960 GCF_056403075.1 Ideonella sp. P3_A4
GCCCTGTGCCGTGGATGAGGAACAGCCGCAAATGGGTGCGGATGAACCAGTCCAGCTGGACCCGCGTCGGCTCGCCGCGTGGCAGGCCGGCCTCGATCGCCGCGATGATTTCGTCGTACCAGTCGGTGATCACCCGCTCGCACAGCGCCCGCTTGCCGTGGAAGTATGTGAAGACCGTCGCTTCGGAGACCCCCAGGCGCTGCGCGATCTCGGTCGTCGTCGCACGCTCGTAGCCCTTTTCGGCAAAAACCTCGCGGCCGACGCGCAAGATGTCGCGGATGCGCTGTTCACTCTTGGCGCTGGCCGGTTCGCGGCGAACGGGGCGCGGGCTGGCAGTGACGCGACGGGTCGGCATTTTTTGAGTATCACTCAATTATTGCTTGCGACGCAAGCGGGTCGCTGGTAGATTTCGCCCCTGTTGCGCTTGGTCGGGTGCTGAACTGGTAGCGCCTCCAGGCATTGTTGAGACAAGCTCAATTCATTTGCAGGAGACGTCGATGTTCGAATCCACTTTCTCTTTCCCGCTGGGTGAGGACATCGCTGCGCTGCGCGACGCAGTGCGCGACTTCGCGCAAAACGAGATCGCCCCGCGTGCGGCCGAGATCGACAAGGCCAACCTGTTCCCGGCCGATATGTGGCGCAAGCTCGGCGAACTGGGCGTGATGGGCCTGACGGTGTCCGAGGAATACGGCGGCACGCAACTGGGCTACCTGGCCCACATGGTGGCGATGGAAGAGATCAGCCGCGCCAGCGCGTCGGTGGGCTTGAGCTACGGCGCGCATTCGAACCTGTGCGTCAACCAGATCAACCGCAACGGCAGCGACGCGCAGAAGAAGAAATACCTGCCCAAGCTGATCAGCGGCGAACACGTGGGCGCGCTGGCGATGAGCGAGCCGGGCGCCGGCTCCGACGTGGTCAGCATGAAGCTCAAGGCCGAGCGCAAGGGCGACCGCTATGTGCTGAACGGCAGCAAGATGTGGATCACCAACGGCGGCGACGCCGACACGCTGGTGGTCTACGCCAAGACCGACCCCGAGATGGGCGCGCGTGGCATGACCGCCTTCATCATCGAGAAGGGCTTCAAGGGCTTCACCAAGGGTGAGCACCTGGACAAGCTCGGCATGCGCGGCTCGAACACCTACCCGCTGTTCTTCGACGACTGCGAAGTGCCGGCCGAGAACGTGCTGGGCGTCGAGGGCCAGGGCACCAAGGTGCTGATGAGCGGGCTGGACTACGAGCGTGTCGTGCTGTCCGGCGGGCCGCTGGGCATCATGGCCGCGTGCATGGATGCGGTGGTGCCCTTCATCCACGAACGCAAGCAGTTCGGCCAGCCAATTGGCGAGTTCCAGCTGATGCAGGGCAAGGTCGCCGACATGTACTCGACCTTCCAGGCTTGCCGCGCCTACGGCTACGCGGTGGCCCAGGCCTGCGACCGTGGCGACCACGCCCGCACGCTGCGCAAGGACGCGGCTGGCGTGATCCTCTACACCGCCGAGAAGGCCACCTGGATGGCCGGCGAGGCGATCCAGGCGCTGGGTGGCGTCGGCTACACCAACGAGTTCCCGGTCGGCCGGCTGTGGCGCGATGCCAAGCTGTATGAGATCGGTGCGGGCACGAGCGAAATTCGTCGCATGCTGATCGGCCGCGAACTCTTTTCGGAGACCATGTGATGAGCGGCCGTATCGGACGTGACAACAAGCCGCATTGCGGCGCAGTTGCGGTGAAGGCTCATGTCCGCTTTGCGGACGTGAAGGCGCTTGGCGCCGGCCGTAGCCAACTGTTCTCGGAGACCTGCTGATGGCCACGCTGGTCTCCAAGCTGAACCCGCGAAGCGAAGAAGCCAAGGCCAACGCCGCCGCGATGCGCGCGCTGGTCGATGACCTGAACGCCAAGCTCGCGAAGATCGCCGAGGGCGGCGGTGAAGCGGCCCGTGCCAAGCACCTGGGCCGCGGCAAGCTGCTGCCGCGCGAGCGCGTCGAGATGCTGCTCGACCCCGACACGCCGTTCCTCGAGATCGCGCCGCTGGCCGCGCTCGGCATGTACCCCGAGAAAGACGGCTCCGACTCAGCGCCGGCCGCCGGCATGATCGCCGGCATCGGCCGCGTCGGCGGTGTCGAATGCGTGATCGTCTGCAACGACGCAACGGTCAAGGGCGGCACCTACTACCCGCTGACCGTCAAGAAGCACCTGCGGGCGCAGGAAATCGCGCAGCAGAACCGCCTGCCGTGCGTCTACCTCGTCGACTCCGGCGGCGCCAACCTGCCGAACCAGGACGATGTCTTCCCCGACCGCGACCATTTCGGCCGCATCTTCTACAACCAGGCCAACCTCAGCGCGCAAGGCATCCCGCAGGTCGCGGTGGTGATGGGCTCGTGCACGGCCGGCGGCGCCTACGTGCCGGCGATGAGCGACGAGACCATCATCGTCAAGAACCAGGGCACGATCTTCCTGGGCGGCCCGCCGCTGGTGAAGGCCGCGACTGGCGAAGTGGTCAGCGCCGAAGACCTGGGCGGCGGCGATGTGCACACGCGCCTGTCCGGCGTGGCCGATCACCTGGCCGAGAACGACCTGCATGCGCTGGCCCTGGCCCGCCAAGTCGTCGGCAGCCTGAACTGGAAGAAGGACCCGCAGGTCGCGCTGCGCACGCCGCAGCCGCCGAAATTCGCGGCCGAAGAGCTGCTGTCGGTGATCCCCACCGACACCCGCAAGCCCTTCGATGTGCGCGAGATCATCGCCCGCGTCGTCGACAACTCCGAGTTCGACGAGTTCAAGGCGCGCTACGGCACCACGCTGGTCTGCGGCTTCGCGTGGATCGAAGGCATGCCGGTGGGCATCGTCGCGAACAACGGCATCCTGTTCGCCGAGAGCGCCAACAAGGGCGCGCACTTCATCGAGCTGTGCTGCCAGCGCAAGGTGCCGCTCGTCTTCCTGCAGAACATCACCGGCTTCATGGTCGGCCGCAAGTACGAGAACGAGGGCATCGCCCGCGCCGGCGCCAAGATGGTGACGGCCGTGGCCTGCGCCAATGTGCCGAAGTTCACCGTCATCATCGGCGGCTCGTTCGGTGCCGGCAACTACGGCATGTGCGGCCGCGCTTACTCACCGCGCTTCTTGTGGATGTGGCCGAACGCGCGCATCTCGGTGATGGGCGGCGAGCAGGCCTCGTCGGTGCTGGCCACCGTGCGGCGCGACGGCATCGAGGCCAAGGGCGGCCAGTGGAGCGCCGAAGAAGAAGAAGCCTTCAAGGCGCCGATCCGCACCCAGTACGAAGTGCAAGGCCACCCGTACTACGCCAGCGCGCGCTTGTGGGACGACGGCGTGATCGACCCGGTCGACACCCGCCGCGTGCTGGCGCTGGGCTTGTCGGCATCATTGAACGCGCCGATCCCGGACGCGAAGTTCGGCGTGTTCCGGATGTAGCTCCCTGCGAGCGACCTGCCACACTCAGACGCCTCATCACATCGTTCGCGACGGTATGAAATTCGCTGTCCCTTCGCCCGTCTCCTGGTGCTGCGGGTTCGCTCTCGCGGCGGTGGCTGTGCCGCCTGCCCAGGCGCGCAACGTGACCTTCGTCCAGCCGTTCTCGGCGGTGATGAACAAGGCACAGACCAAGAGCGTCGTGGGTGACCTGCAGTTCCGTTTCGGCCAGGCCAGCGCGGGCCAGGGGCAGGTCGTCAGCACCGACGTGACGGTGGAAGGTGTGGGGCGTGCGACCTACGACGGCACGCGCGGCCGGCAAGCGCCGAGCGACAAGGAAGTCTGCGACCGTGCGCTTGCCGATGCCGTGACCAAGTTGGTGACGGCCGCCCGCAAGGCCGGCGCCAATGGGGTGGCCGGAATCGTGTCCAACTACAAGGGCAGCCTGTACGACGACCCGCAGAACTTCGAGTGCCACGCCGGCACCTTCTCGTCGACGGTGGTGCTCAAGGGTCAGTTGGTTCGGCTCGAGGGGAAAACGGTCAACGCAGTGCCGGCGGCCGCCTCGGCCCCGGTGCGGGCCGCAGCAGTTGCAGAGCATGTGCGTGTCGTGCCGCCAGCGACCGGCTTCGCTGATGCGGCCGACGCCAGCGCCGTGCCGCTGTCAGCTGAAGGGCGGGAGCGCTATCGCCACTACCTGACGCTGCCGTCGCCCAAGGCCTTCGCGGTTTACGAGACCGGCGGTTGGCGCTTCTATTCGAAGGATGGCGAGGCGATGACCAAGACGCTGGACTATTGCGCACGCGAAGGCAAGCGCTGCTGGCTCTACGCGGTGGACGACCGCGTGGTGTGGAGCGCCGACCCGGCCGCGCGCATCGCGACCAGTGCGCAACTGGCCAACCGCTGAGAACCGGCCACCCCGATGACACCGATCGAGATCGTTCACGCCTTGTGGCAACGTTTCGAAGCGCGCGACTGGGTCGGCGCGCGCGCGCTTCTGCGCGACGACGCGCAGCTGCACTGGCCGACCTCGGGCGAGCACTTCGACGATGCCGATGCGGCGATCAAGGTGCAGGCGATCTACCCCGAAGGCTGGGCGATCCGCGTGATCGAGGTCAATGCGCTGGCCGATGGCCGCGTGCATTCGGCGATCGAGGTCACGCATGGCGAGCACCGCTTCTTTGCCAACTCGCTGTTCCGCTTCGATGGCGAGCTGATTGCCGACATCATCGAATACTGGGCCACCTTCGAGTCACCGCCCGCCTGGCGCGATGCGGCCTCGATCGGGGCTTACCGTCGTGACGAAGGACTCTGAGATGACCACACTCGACATCCGCCGCCCCAGCGCCCATGTGGCCGAGGTCTGGCTGAACCGGCCCGAAGTCCGCAACGCTTTCAACGACGGCGTGATCGCCGAGCTGACGGCCGCCTTCCGCGGGTTCGCTGAAGACAAGGAACTGCGCGCGGTCATCCTCGCCGGCGAGGGCAAGGCCTTTTGCGCGGGCGCCGACCTGAACTGGATGCGCGCGATGGCCGACTACTCGTGGGAGCAGAACCGCGCCGATGCTGAAGCGCTGGCCGAGATGCTGTGGGCGATCTACAGCTGCCCGGTGCCGGTGGTCGGCCGCATCCATGGCGACTGCTACGCCGGCGGCGTCGGGCTGGCGGCGGTGTGCGACATCGTCGTTGCGGCCGAGGGCGTCAACTTCTGCTTGAGCGAAGCCAAGCTGGGCCTGCTGCCGGCGACGATCGGGCCGTACGTGGTCCGCGCGCTCGGCGAGCGTGCCTCGCAGCGTTATTTCGTGACGGCAGAGCGCTTCGATGCCACGCAAGCGAAGGCGCTGGGCTTCGTGCACGAGTGCGTGGCGCCGGATCTGCTGGACCAGCAGGTGCAGACCGTCGTGGCGGCGGTGGTGGCCAACGGCCCGGATGCGGTCAAGGCTTGCAAGCGCCTGGTGCAAGACCTGGCGGGCCAGACCATCACGCCGGCGTTGCGGGCTGACACCGCCAAGCGCATTGCCGACATCCGCGCCAGCGCCGAAGGCAAGGAGGGCGTGCAGTCCTTCCTGCAAAAGCGCCCCGCGTCCTGGTTGACGAGCTGACGCCACCGTGGACTGGAGCCTGCCGCCCGCTTTGCAGCAGACCGTGACCGGTCTGGACGCGATGCACCTGCTCGCACTGGCCGCTGCGCTCGGCTGGGCGAGCGGGTTGCGCCTGTACGCGGTGGTCTTTCTGACGGGCCTGGCGGGTGCGGTGGGCTGGATTGCGTTGCCGCAGGGCTTGCAGGTGCTGCAGCACCCCGGCGTGCTGGCAGTGGCCGGCATGATGGTGCTGGTCGAGTTCTTCGCCGACAAGGTGCCGTGGGTCGATTCGGCCTGGGACGCGGTGCACACCTTCATCCGCATCCCCGCCGGCGCAGCGCTGGCGGCGGGTGTGTTCGGTGCCGATGCCGGCGCGTGGACCCTCGTCGCTGCCTTGATGGGCGGCGGGCTGGCCGCCACGGCCCACGTGGCCAAGGCGACGACGCGCGCTGCGGCCAACAC
>NZ_JBFUGE010000374.1:0-5950 GCF_056403075.1 Ideonella sp. P3_A4
CATCAAGGTCTCGTCGGCGGCGATGAAGGCGACGATGGGCTCGCTCAAAAGTGTGTTGCCGACCGACTTCCCGAGCATCGGCGTGCCGTGGCTGATGGAGGCGGCGCGATCGATGTACGGCAAGGCCAAGGTCGCCGAGCGCATCCCACCGGTGGCCACGCTGGCGATCTCGAATGTGCCGGGCCCGCAGGTGCCGCTGTACCTGGCCGGCGCGCGGATGATGACCAACTACCCGACCAGCATCGTCGTGCACGGTATGGCGCTGAACGTGACGGTCCAGAGCTTCGACAAGCACATGGACTTCGGGATGATGGCCGACGCGGTGGCGATGCCCGACGTGGCACGCTACGCTGAAGCCGTGCGCGCCGCCTACGCAGACCTGCAGATGCTGCCGCCAGAAACCGCGCCGGTCCCGACACCGGCCCCCGTAAAGAAGCGGCCGACGACGAAAGCCAAGCCCACGGCGGCGAAGAAAGCCGGCGCCAAGCCAACTGCCAAAGCTGCGCCCAAGGCAACCACCAAGTCGGCATCTGCGCCTGCTCGCAAGACGCGCCGGCCTGTCACGAAGGCGACAGCGGCCTAGGGCAAGCGCCCGACCGGCGCGCGCAGCGGCTCGCTAAGATCGGGCCATGCCCGTTCATGACAACGATTCCAGCCCAGTGCGCGCGCCGGGCCTGCTGAAACTGGCCCTCGAAGGCCGCGCCCCTTGGGAATTTGCCGCGCTGCTGGCCAGTGCGCCCTGGCTGCGCCAGATCCCGGCTGGCGACGGTCACCCGGTCATCGTGTTTCCTGGCCTGGGTGTCTCTGACTTCAGCACCGTGCCGATGCGCAACTTCCTGCGCGACCGCGGCTACGCGCCGCAACCCTGGCGCCAAGGCTTCAACTTCGGCCCCCGCGAGGGCGTGCTCGAAGGCTGCATCGACCAGCTCAAGGGTGCGCACGAACGCACCGGCAAGAAGGTCAGCCTGGTCGGCTGGAGCCTGGGCGGTGTCTACGCGCGCGAACTGGCCAAGCAGCTGCCGGACCTGGTGCGCTGCGTCATCACGCTGGGCTCGCCGTTCGGCGGCCATCCGCGCGCCACCAATGCCTGGCGCTTCTTCGAATTCGTCAGCGGCAAGTCGGCCCATGACCCCGAGGTGATCGCCGAGATCCGCCGCCCGCCGCCGGTCCCCACGACCTCGATCTACTCACGCACCGACGGCGTGGTGGCCTGGCAATGCAGCCTGAACCCGCCGCTGCCGCACACCGAAAACATCGAGCTGCAGGCCAGCCATGTCGGCATGGGCATGAACCCACTGACGATGTACCTGATCGCCGATCGCCTGCGCCAACCCGAGGGCGCCTGGCGGCCGTTCGAGGCCGACGGCGTGCGGCGCTGGTTCTTCAAACCGACGCCGGGCGACAGCGGCTTCGCTGCAGCACAAGCCGCCTGACCGGTACCTCATGCAACTGAGCGCAAACGGCATTTCGATCGAGATCGAAGACGAGGGCTCGCCTGCCGGCGAGCCGCTGCTGCTGATCATGGGCCTGGGCATGCAGCTGACCAGCTGGCCGACCGAGATGGTGCAGGCGCTGGTGTCGCGGGGCTTTCGGGTCATCCGTTTCGACAACCGCGACGCCGGCCTGAGCCAGGGCTTCGACCACCTGGGCGTGCCCAGCTTGCCTCTGGCCACGGTGCAGCACATGCTGCATTGGCCGGTGAAGGCGCCGTACCTGCTGGCCGACATGGCGCGCGATGCGCTGGGCGTGCTGGATGCGCTCGGCGTGCGCAGCGCCCATGTCTGCGGTGCGTCGCTGGGCGGCATGGTCGCGCAGCACCTGGCGGCCGAGCACCCACAGCGTGTGCGCAGCCTGAACCTGATGATGACCACCAGCGGCTCGCGCAAGCTGCCGCAAGCCACCCTGGCCGCGCGCCGCGTGATGCTGCAGCGTCCGCGCACCAACGACCTGCAAGGCCTGCTGGAGCACTACGCGAACCTGTTCCAGGTCATCGGCAGCCCGGCCTATCGACCCGACCCCGACGCTTTTCGCGAGCGCATGCTCCACAACGTGCAGCGCGCCTGGCGCCCGGCCGGCACCTTGCGACAGCTGGTGGCGGTGGCGGCCGACGGCGATCGCAGCCCGATCCTGGGCCGCATCTCGGCGCCCACGCATGTCATCCACGGCGAGGCCGACCCGCTGATCCCTGTCGACAACGGGCGCGACCTGGCCCGGCGCATCGCCGRCGCCACCAGCGACTACATCACCGGCATGGGCCATGACCTGCCATTGCCGCTGCTGCCGCGCTTCGTCGACGGCATTGCGGCCAACGCCGCCCGCGCTGCCTGAAATCCAGCCCGCACCGATAATTCGGGGGTGAACGCCCCTGTGTCCCCGGCCGCGCTGCAAACGCCGGCCCCCGCTACTTCGCCCGTGCCCGATTGGCGCCTGTCCGTCGCCCCGATGATGGACTGGACCGACCGGCATTGCCGCTACTTCCACCGCCTGATCACCAAGCGGACGCGGCTGTACACCGAGATGGTGACGACCGGCGCGCTGCGCCACGGTGACCAGCCTCGGCACCTCGACTTCAACACCGAAGAGCACCCACTCGCGTTGCAACTGGGCGGCAGCGAACCCGAAGACCTGGCCTTCGCCACGCAATTGGCGCGGCGCTGGGGCTACGACGAAATCAACCTGAACTGTGGTTGCCCGAGCGAGCGCGTGCAGCGTGGTGCGTTCGGGGCCTGCCTGATGAACGAGCCCCAGCTGGTGGCCGACTGCGTGAAGGCGATGGTCGACGTGGCCGACGGCCTGCCAGTGACCGTGAAGCACCGCATCGGCATCGACAAGGAAGAGAGCTACGACTTCGTGCGCGACTTCGTCGGTACGGTCGCCGCGGCCGGCTGCACGGTCTTCATCGCGCATGCGCGCAACGCCTGGCTGAAGGGCCTGAGCCCGAAAGAGAACCGCGAGGTGCCGCCGCTGCGCTATGAGTTCGTCTACCAGCTGAAGAAGGACTTCCCGCAGCTGACGATCGTGCTCAACGGGGGGGTGCAGGGCAACGACGACATCGCCGAGCACCTGCGGCATGTGGACGGCGTGATGCTGGGCCGCGAGGCCTATCACAACCCCTGGCTGATGGCCGAGTGGGACCAGCGCTTCTACGGCGAGGCTGGCGCCGTGCCGGACCGCAGCCAGGTGGAAACCGCGATGGTGGCCCACATGGAGCAACTGGCCGGGCGCTACGGCGTGCCCTGGTCGCATGCGGCGCGCCACATGCTGGGCCTGCGCCACGGCCAGCCGGGCGCTCGGCGCTGGCGTCAGATCTGGTCGGACCACCGGCTGAAGGGCCAGCACCCCCAAGAAGTGAGTGCCGCAGCCCTCGCGGCGCTGGACCCCGGGGCGAGATAATTCCGCCCGGCCCTGATGTTTGGGCCGTGGATGGGATCGAAGGAAACTACAAATGCAACGCCGGTCTTCGCGTCTTTCTCTGCTGCCCGTCGGGCGGCTCTGTGCGGTGGCTACTGCAGCGGTGTTGACGATGGGCGCATCGAGCGCCACGCAAGCCGAGACGATCTACAAGGTCACCGAGCTGTTGATCGGCCCCAAGAGCGACGTCACGCTGTACTCGACCGGCCGCGCCATCAACAAGGGTGGCCGCACCGCAGTCGAATACGGCTACACGGTCTCGGGCTTTGCCGCCGCGCGTTGCCTGAAGGCGGTGTGCACGCAGATCCCCGAGCTGCAGGTGCGCTCGTTCCCAGCCACCACGCCGAGCGGCATCAATGACGCGGGCCACGTCACCGGCAGCTCATTCGCCGGTTTCACGACCCACGCCTTCTTGTACGACGGCACGCAAACCGTCGACCTGGGCGGCCTGCCCGACGACGGCTGCGGCGGCTGCATGCTCGACAGCTATGGCCGCGACATCAACAACAAGGGTGTCGTCACCGGCCTGGCCTACACGATCGACGGCAGCGCACGGGGCTTCATCTACAAGAACGCCCAGATGAGCAGCCTCGGCACGCTGGGGGGTGACTTCAGCGACGCCTATGCGCTGAACGACAAGGGTGACATCGTTGGCGTGTCGACCCAGAGCGGCGGCCAGCAGCGCGCCTTCCTCTACCGCGCCGGTCTGATGAGCGACCTGGGCACGCTGGGCGGCACGCACTCGGCGGCGTTCGCCGTCAACGAGCTGCGCCAGATCGTTGGCTGCTCGACGCTGGCCGGCGACTCCGAGCAGCGCGGCTTCATCCATCAGCTTGGCGCGATGACGCCGTTGCCTTCGCTGGGCGGCAATGAATCGTGCGCGCTGGGCATCAACCGCAACGGCTGGGTGGTGGGCTACTCGAGCGAGTCGAGCGGCTCGAACCTGCGCGCCGTCTTGTGGCAGGCCGGCGGGCCAGCGATCGACTTGAACGCCAAGCTCGACCTCAAGACCGGCAAGAACTGGGTCATCACCGAGGCCCGCGCCATCAACGACAACGGCCTGATCATCGCCACCGGCGAGCACAAGGGCATCACGCGTGCAGCGCTGCTGACGCCGGTGACCGTCGAGTCGAATTGAAGACTTGACTTCGCCGCACGGTATCCGTGCGGCTAATCGTCAAATCCGCCAAAAGTGATTGCGGCTTGAAACTTCCGCCTCAGGCGTGACGCTGCAGTAACCGATTACATGGCTGCAAATGCATGAGCTGTCGGTTTCCGCCGATGTGCGAAATTTCACAGAGCGACGTCGCGCGCATGCCTAACGTTTGAGATAGGGATGGTCTGCGATTTGCGCGGTGCGCATCCTGGCGGCGGTTGTTTCAACCACTAACTCACAATATGAGGGGAATCAGAATGCAAGCAATGAAGAGTGTTCGTGTCTCGCTGGTCTGCTTTGCCGGCCTGCTGACCATGAGCCAAGCGGCCTGGGCGCAACCTGGGTACAAGGTCAGCGTGGTGCCTCTGTTTCTGGCGCCGATGGACAGCTCGTTCGCCAGGGCCATCAACAGCAAGGGCTGGACGGCAACCGATCTGTACGTGCCCGTCGGGGGCACCGCTTCGTACCGCTGCAAGACCAATGGCTGCGAACGGATCCCCGCGTTGGGACTGAACCATCACGGTGGCACTGCGGTCAGTGGTATCGACGATGTCGGGAATGTGGTCGGGACGTCTCCGTATCTCAATCTCGGCCGCGCCTTCCTCTATGACGGCACGACCGCCAAGAATCTGGGTGCGTTCAACGAAGGCATCTGTGGCGGCTGCGACCTGAGCTCCATCGCCTACGGCATGAACAACCTGGGCCAGGTCGTGGGTGACGGCGAAACCATCGATGACAAGTGGCGTGCGTTCATCTGGCAGAACGACCAGATGACCAAGCTGGGCACGCTGGGGGGCGATTCGAGCCACGGCCGGGCCATCAATGACGGCGGCGACGTGGTCGGCAGTTCCACCCTGGCCGATGGTCAGGAACATGCTTTCCTCTATCGCAACGGCAAGATGCGTGATCTCGGAACCCTGGGCGGCACCCGCTCTGAAGCCAATGGCATCAACCAGGCGCGCCAGGTCGTCGGTTGCTCGACCGTCGCGGGTGATGCGCAGAAGCTGGCCTTCGTCTACGGGGCGGGCAGCATGACGGCATTGAAGCCTTTGGGCGGCGATCGTGCCTGTGCTTACGGCATCAACCGTCAGGGGTGGATCGTCGGCTCGTCCACGGTGACCCCAGGCATGTTGGATTACCACGGTTTCGTTTTTGACGGCGATCAGCTGTACGACCTGAACGACACGCTGGGCGACGACGACCGCGCCACCTGGCTGATCACCGATGCCAAGGGCATCAACAAGAAGGGGCAGATTGCCGCGACCGGCAAGAATTTGCTCGACGGTACCGTGAGAGCGCTGGTGCTGACGCCGGCAGCACGCTGAGCGACGGCGGTGCGCTCGGGCTCACCGGGCGCACCCAATGCCACCGGCCGTGCGGCAT
>NZ_JBFUGE010000375.1:0-5938 GCF_056403075.1 Ideonella sp. P3_A4
AAGTAACTAGCGCCGCGACATGGCGGTGTCATGCTGGATCGTTAGGCTTCGCGCCCTTATTCCAACGATCTCTGACCACCCATGCGCAACACATTCCCCCTGCGGCCGCTGTTTGCCGCGTTCCTGGCTGCGGGCCTCGCCCTGCCGGCATTGGCCTCCACCTCCGGCGTCGTCGTCAGCCAGGTTTACGGCGGCGGCGGCAACTCCGGCGCCACGCTGAAGAACGACTTCATCGAGCTGTTCAACGCCGGCAACAGCCCGGTCGCGTTGGCCGGTTGGTCGGTGCAGTACAACTCGACCACCGGCACCGGCACCTGGTTCAAGACGGACCTGTCGAGCGTGGTGCTGCAACCGCGTCAGTACTACCTGGTGCAAGAGTCCGCCGGCACCGGCGGCACGCAGGACCTGCCGACGCCTGACGCGATCGGCACCATCTTCATGAGCTCGACCGGCGGCAAGGTCGCGCTGGTCAACAGCACCGTGGCGCTGGTCGGCGACAAGCCCAACTCGCCGAGCATCGTCGACCTGGTCGGCTTCGGCACCGCCAACTACTTCGAAGGCTCGGGCGCCGCACCGGCAACGTCGAACACGACTGGCGACCTGCGCGCCGCCGCCGGCTGCACCGACACCGACCAGAACATCAGCGACTTCGCCACCGGCGCCCCCACGCCGCGCAACACGGCTTCGCCGCTGGGCAGCTGCGCCACCGACGGCCCGACCGAGCGCACGATCATGGAGATCCAGGGCAGCGGCGCCACCAGCCCCTTCGTCGGCCAGCCGGTGAAGACCTCGGGTGTGGTCACGCGTGTCAACAACAACGGCTTCTTCATGCAAGACGAGACGGGCGACGGCAACAGCGCCACGTCCGACGGCATCTTCGTCTACACCGGCGCGGCGCCCACTGTGTCGGCAGGCCAGTTGGTGCAGTTCACCGCCAACATCAGCGAGTTCAACACCGGTGCCGGCAGCAACACCGACACCGCGGCCCACCCGGTGACCGAGCTGACCGGCGTGGCCAACCTCAACGTGCTGTCCAGCGGCCACACCATCACGCCGACGGTCATCACCTTCCCCGAAGCCACCAACGACGACCTTGAGCGCGTCGAAGGCATGCTGGTGACGATCAACGGCCCGCTGACCGCGGCACAGAACTACTTCCAGGGCCGCTTCGGCCAGGTCACTCTGTCGGCCAATGGCCGCATGGAAACGCCGACCAACCGCTACCGCCCCGGCACGCCGGAAGCACTGGCGCTGGCCGACGCCAACGCACGCAGCCACATCATCCTGGATGACGGCACCAGCGCACAGAACCCCGACCCGACGCCCTACATCGGCCAAGGCAATACGCTGCGCGCCGGTGACACCGTGGCCTCGGTGACCGGCGTGGTCGACTACGGCTTGGCCACCAGCAGCAACGCCGGCTTCGGCGACTACAAGCTGCACCCGGTGGGCGCGGTCACCTTCACCCGCGACAACCCGCGCACCAACGAGCCGGCCGCCGTGCCCGGCAACCTGAAGCTCGCCAGCTTCAACGTGCTGAACTTCTTCACCACCTTCATCGACGGCACCGATGTCGATGGCCACACAGGCCAAGGCTGCCTGCTCGACGGCATCAGCTCGCCGTCGAACTGCCGCGGCGCCAACAACCTGACCGAGTTCCAACGCCAGCGCACCAAGATCATCGAGGCGATTGCGGCGATCGACGCCGATGCGCTGGGCCTGATGGAAATGCAGAACAACGGCGCCAAGGCGGTCGGCAACCTGGTCGACGGCCTGAACGCCAAGGTTGGCGCTGGCACCTACGCGGCGGTGGCCGACCCGTCCAGCGGCACCGGCACCGATGCGATCAAGGTCGCGATGATCTACAAGCCGGCCCGCATCGCGCTGGTCAACGCCTCGCAAAGCGACACCGACGCGATCCACAACCGCCCGCCGCTGGCGCAGACCTTTGCCGCGCTGAACGGTGAGCGCTTCACGCTGGTGGTCAACCACCTGAAGTCCAAGAGCAGCTGCCCGACCGAAAGCGACCCCGACTACGACGGCAACTTCGACTCGGGCGACGGCCAGGGCTGCTGGAACGCGCGCCGCGTGAGCCAGGCACAGCGCACCGCCAGCTGGGTCGGTGGCCTGTCTTCAGGCGCCGGCACCGACCGTGCGCTGCTGCTGGGCGACATGAACTCGTACGCCAAGGAAGACCCGGTGATCGCGTTCGCCAACGGCGGCTTTGCGGACCAGATCGCCCGCTTCAACAGCTTCGGCTACTCGTTCGTGTTCGACGGCACCTCGGGCCGGCTCGACCATGCGCTGGCGACCGCGTCGCTGGTGAATGTGCTGACCGATGCGATCGAATGGCACATCAACGCCGACGAGCCTTCGGTGATCGACTACAACACCGAGTTCAAGAAGCCGCTGTGCGCGAACTGCGGGCCGGACTACTACAGCCCGACGCCGTTCCGCTCGTCCGACCATGACCCGGTCGTGTCGGGCCTGTACCTGGTCAAGACGATCAACGGCGGCGCTGGCAAGGACAAGCTGGTTGGCACACCGGGCGACGACCAGCTGATTGGCGGCGGTGGTGCCGACAAGCTGACCGGCGGTGCCGGTGAAGACGTCTTCACCTATACCAAGATGTCGGACGCCAAGGACACGATCCTCGACTTCGTGCCTGGCACCGACCGCATCGACCTGCGCGCGCTGTTGGTGGCCATCGGCTACGGCGGCACCGACCCGATCGCGGACAAGGTCGTGCGCCTGCGCGATGGCCTGAACGGCGCCAAGCTGCAGATCGACGTCGACGGTACTGGCCACAACGCCGGCTGGAAGGACCTGACCATCCTGAAGGGCGTGCTCGCGGCCGACGTGGTGCCGTCGCGCGATCTGGTGTTCTTCGACGTTGCACAGCGCGCCGCGCGCTGATCAGCTCATCGATAGCCGGGCAACCGGCTGCCCACGAAGCCCGACCCCGGTCGGGCTTTTTTCTTGGGCGCTTGGTTACGTTGATGCGGAGCTAACCGGTTATCGTCGGGGTCCGCGACCCAACCATGGAGGCGTTCTTGCTCAAGATTGCGCATTTGCAGATGGCCCGCTTCACGGCCTTGCTCGGCCTCACCCTGGCCGCCACGGCTTGGGCTGCCGCGCCAACCTACCGCGTCACCGATCTCGGCGTGCCGCAGGGGGCGACATCGACGCAGCCGGTGGCATTGAACGACGCGGGCGAGGTGCTGGGCCAGGCGTCCGTGTTCGACCAGAAAGTGGGCATCYAGCCCTTTCTCTGGTCGGCGGCCACCGGAACCCGCTGGTGGGACACGGTGCTCACCAGCGGTCGAAACGACCTGGGTGCCCTGAACAACCGAGGCCGTGTGGTCGGTACCCACCAGGCGCAGGACGGGTCGGGCACGTTCACGTCACAGGCCTTCGTCTGGACAGAGACGAACGGCGTGCGCCTGATCGGCGGCCTGATGCCGGGCGGCGACAGCTTTGGCAACGCCATCAACGATCGCGCCCAGATGGTGGGCACTGCCATGGCGGCCGACGGTGCGCCGCACCTGTTTGTCTGGAGCGGATCGCAGGGCATGGTCGATCGCAACCCGGCGGGCGCACTGGGCAGCTATGGCTATGCGATCAACCTGTCCGGCCAAGTGGCCGGCATGATGGTGCAGACGGATGGCCGCCAGCGCGCCATCCTCGTCGAGCCCAAGGGTCATTGGACGCAGCTCGGCTGCATAGGTGCCGACGGCGGCCAGTCCTGTGACAGCCAAGCGTTTGGCATCAACGACCATGGTGAAGTCGTTGGCGTCAGTGGTACCGGCAGCCGGTCGCATGGCTTCATCTGGTCGGCGGAAGCCGGCATGCGCGACATCGCCGCTGGCGGCCCTTATGCGGGCAACGAGGCCAAGGCGCAAGCGATCAATGCCGCTGGCCAGGTGGTCGGCAGCCTCATGGTGCAGAACTTCTTCCGCGCGGCCTACTGGGACGCTGCCAACGGCCTGTACGACATCGCCGACCTGATTGACCCGGCCGACCCGCTGGCCGGCAAGGTGAAGTACACGCTGCCAGTCGGCATCAACGCCGCAGGCCAGATCGCCTTGTCCGGCGAGATCGACGGCGTCAAGCACGCGATGGTGCTCACGCCGGTGCGCTGAGCGATGCGGTGAAGCGCGTGCGCTGAAGATGTCGTCGGCGCCACTTCAGCGCACTGTCTCCCACCAGGCACTGCCGACGAAGGGCTGATCCGCGTCGACGATCTCGCCCACGCGTGGCGTCACCACTTCGGCGTTCGTGGCATGCGCGGCCGCGAGCGTGCGCCGGATCGGTTCGTCCCAATCGTGGAAGGCGAGGTTGAAGGTCGCCCAGTGGACCGGGAACAGCCGCTTCGCGCGCAGCTCACCCAGCGCACGCACCGCGTCTTCCGGCGCCATGTGGATGTCCAGCCACGGCGCGCCGGGGCCGTAGGCACCGATCTTGATGAAGGCCAGGTCGAACGGCCCAAAGCGCTCGCCGATCTGCTGGAAATGGTCGGAGTAGCCGGTGTCGCCGCTGACGTAGAAGCGGTGCTGCGGCCCGGTCACCGACCACGAGGTCCACAAGGTGGCGTTCCGGTCGGTCAGCCCGCGGCCTGAGTAGTGGCGTGACGGCGTCGAGACGAGCCGCACGCCGCGCAGCGCATGCTCTTGCCACCACTCCAGCTCGTGCACCTGCGCGGCCGGCACGCCCCAGCGTTGCAGATGGGCACCGATGCCCAGCGGCACGACAAAGGCCGTCCCGCGTGCCGCCAGTTGCTGCACCGTGCGCATGTCGAGGTGGTCGTAATGGTCGTGCGTGATCAGCACCGCGTCGATGGCTGGCAAGTCGGCCAACGCTATCGGCGGCGGGTGCAGCCGCTTGGGGCCGACGTCGAACGGCGAGGCGTAGTCCGAGAAGATCGGGTCGACCAGCAGGCGCAGGCCGTCGATCTCGATGAAGACATTGGCGTGGCCGATCCAGAAGGCACGCAGGCCCGACGCTGCGGGAGGTGCTTGCAGCGCGGCTGGTGGCACCGGCACGACCGGGATCGCACGGGACGGCTCGCGTTGTTCGTCGCCGAAGAACTGGCCTTTGAACATCGCCCACAGGTCATTGGCGGTGTAGGCCGCCGGTGGCAGCGGGTTGACGAATTGGCCGTCGTGGTACTGCGGGTTGGCGCGGGCGCGCGCCAGGCGATCACCTTCCAGCTTGCCGCCGAACGGCGGCAGCGTCAGCACCCACGCCGTGGCCGCTGTGGCCAGCGCCGCCAGCACCAGCAGCGTGGTTAAGACGCGGCGCCAGCGGCGGGCCATGGTCAGGCGGGCGGCGGAGGTGCCGGCTCCCAGCCCTCGATCCAGCGCGCGAAGCGGGTCAGGCCATCGGCCAGTGAGGTGCAGGCCCAGTCGCCGATGCGTGCGCGCAGGCGGCCATCGTCGGCGCAGGTCACCGGCACGTCACCGGGCTGCATCGGGCCGAATTCGACGATCGCCTTCAGGCCCAACGCGTCTTCGAGCGTGCGCACGAAGTCGACCACCTTGACCGGCACGTGGTGGCCGAGGTTGTAGACGTCGGATTCTTTCGCTGCAGTGGCCGGCGCCGGGGCATTCAACAGCCCGACCACCGCGTCGACGATGTCGTCGATGTAGGTGAAGTCGCGCAGCAGCTGGCCTTCGGCGAACAGCGTGATCGGCTGGCCGGCGCGGATGCGGCGCGAGAACGAGAAGTACGCCATGTCCGGCCGGCCCCAGGGGCCGTAGACGGTGAAGAAGCGCAAACCTGTCGAGCGCAGCCCGTGGATGCTGGCGTAGGTGTKGGCGATCAGCTCGTTGGCGATCTTGGTCGCGGCGTAGAGCGAGGCTGGGCGGTCGACGCGGTCGGTCTCTCGGAACGGCGCGTCGGTGCGGTTGCCGTAGACGCTGGACGAGCTGGCGTACAA
>NZ_JBFUGE010000376.1:0-5923 GCF_056403075.1 Ideonella sp. P3_A4
GGCAGTGACGCCGCCGGCGCCGTGAACCCAGCGCAACGCGTCACCCAGGCCGGCCCAGCGGTGCGGCACGAAACCGGGCTTGCCTTCTTTCAGGAAGCGGCCAAACACCTCGTGCACGCTGCTGCAATGGCCGTGCTCGACCAGGAAGCGAGCGAAGTGGGTGCGCGAGACCAACTCGGGGTTCGGCGCCAGCGCCAGTGCGCCTTCGTAGGCGCCGGGGATGCCGGCCTTGGCCAGGCTCTCGCCCATTTCCTGTGCCCGGGTGATGCGGCCAGCACGCAGGTTCGACAGGCCCGCGACCAGCGCCGGTTCATCGGGGTCGAAGCCGAATCCGAGGATGTGGACTGTTTCGCCGGCGAAGCTGACGGAGATCTCGACTCCGCTGACGTAGGCGATGCCGAGCGCTTCGGCAGCCTCACGGGCCTCGCGTTGGCCGGCCAGCTCATCGTGATCGGTCAGGGACCACAGCTGCACTCCGCCCTCGTGGGCCCGTTGCGCCAACGCAGTGGGGCTGAGGCTGCCGTCCGACGCGGTCGAATGGCAGTGGAGGTCGGCGTTCAGCAAATGCACGCCACCATTGTAAAAAATGGCGGCTGACCTGTGCCGGCCAGGGGGTTACGGCCGTGCCGAATGTGGCTCAGTGCGGCTTCTGCAGCGCGTGCTCGATGCGCCGGTCGGGGATCAACCAGAGCAATGCGACCAGCACGTAGGCGGCCTCTGCCACCCAGGGCACGAACTGCGTAGAGACGATGCCGATGATGTAGAACATCGGCGACAGCTTGCCCTTCCAGTCGCTGCCGAGCGCCTGCTTCAGCACCGAGGACGGCCCTTCCGACGCGATGATGGCTTGCTGCAGCAGCCAGTAGGCGATGGCCGCCATCAGCAGCACCACGCCGTACAGGGCCGAGGGCCAGGCCGCGAAGTGGTTCTCGCCCATCCAGCCGGTGGCGAACGGGAACAGCGAGAGCCAGAACAACAGGTGCAGGTTGGCCCACAGCACCCGGGCCGAGACGCGGGTCGTCGCGTGCAGCAGGTGGTGGTGGTTGTTCCAGTAGATGCCGACGTAGACGAAGCTGAGCACATAGCTCAGGAACACCGGCAGCAGCGGTGCCAGCGCCTCCAGCGAATCGCCGTGCGGCACCTTCATCTCCAACACCATGATGGTGATGATGATGGCGATCACGCCATCGCTGAACGCCTCCAACCTGCCTTTGCCCATGCCCGCACCACCCTTTCGTGGCCGGCATTTGAACTCAAGTGCCGATCACGGGCGGTGAGCGCTACGCAGACTCGTGCGAACGGGTCGCCAGGGAGGCGGCAGGGTGGTTGGGGCGTCAGCCGCCGCGCGACGCGTAGACGCGGCCGCCGGCGGTTTCCTGGAACTGCTGCACCAGGTCCATCCGGCGCGGGCCTGTCCAGTCGGGGTGCGACAGGTCGATCACGTGGCAAGAGACCGGCGCGTCCAGCAGCGCGACCAGCTCGGTCCAATCGTGGTACGGGCCGGGCTGGTCGAGCGAGGTCGAGCGTTCGATCACCAGCAGGTGCAGCACCCAGCCACGGGCGCGGGTGTCGGTCTTGGCGAGCAGCCAGGCGCGGCCGATGGCCTGCTCGCTCTTGAGCCGCTCCAGCAGCGGCCGCAGCGTGCGCCCGCCCATCTTGGCCGGGCCCAGCAGTTGCGGGCCGGAGAAATCGGTCAGCGTGTCCATCGCCTTGTCGGCGTCGCGCTCCAGCTCGGCAATGCGCRGGCGCACGGCGCGCAATGCCTCGATGCCTTCGCGCTGGATCAGCGCCCGCTCCAGGCGGCGCGCGGCAGGCAGGGCCCAGCTGAGGTCGTGGCTGTCGACCGCGCCGCCCTTGGTGCCCTCCGAGTCTTCGTCAGACAACTCGCGCAGCAGGCCCAGCGCCTCGTTGGCGTCAGGCGGCAGATCAGGCAGCAGGTGGCGTGACGGCAGCAGGCCGCGCGCATCGAGCAGCGTGCAGGCCAGCAGGTAGCGCGCGCCGGGGCTCTTCGGGTGGCGGGTGACCGCCTCGCGGGCGACTGGTACCGCGCTGGCAGGGCCCTGCACCTGGCTCGCGGTGCGGATCCACAGCAGATGGTCGTCGAGCGACAGCGGCCGCGACGCATGGCTTTCGGCCAGCTCGGTCAGCAGCTTCTCGCGCTCGCGGTGGGTGCGGTGCATGTCGGCCCATGAGGCCGCGGCTTCACGCTGCCAATGGGCGTCCAGCAGGTCGATCCAGCCGTCGAGCTGGCGGCCCAGCAGTGCGTCAGCGGCACTGCGGCCTTCGCTGGCGCGCTTGGACAGGCGGGCCGCATCGCCGGTCAGGGCCAAACGGTCTCGCAATGCGGCGCGCAGATCACCCTTGGGCGGCAGCGACTGCAGCGAGTCGTGCAGCCAGCCGGTCGCCTGCGGGTGGCGCAGGCTGGCACCGATCAGCGCCCGCAACTCGCGCAGCGGCAGTACGTTGGGCAAGTGCGATTCGCGCGCGCTGGCCCAGCGCTGCGGCCAGAACACCTCGTCCAGGAAGCGCTGTTGCACAGCCGGGCCCATCAGTGCGGTGGCCAGAGCCGGCGCGCCGCATTGCGACAACACCAGGCGGTCGGCGATGGCGGCTTCTTCGCGGCCCAGCACCACCGCACGGGCGTTGAAGCGGGGCAGGAAGCGGTTCATGAAAGGCGCCAGCACCGCGTCCTGCCACCAAGGCAGCAGGCGGGACGGCGTCCACGCCGACGCGAGCGCGGCCCAGGTGCGACGCTGCCGCTCGACCCACGCGGCGGGCTCGCGCATCGCCTCGCGCCAGTCGGAGTCGCGCCGCAATGGCACCAGCGCGTGGGCCACCAGCGCGGCCAGCGGTTCGGTGCCCAGCGCCATCATCAAGGGCAGACCGATCACCAGCACGTGGCGTGGCCAGCCCAACACGCCCAGGCGCGGCTGCATCACCAGCTTGACCTCGAGCGAGGCGTCGAAACGCAACTCGTCAATCGGTGCGGCGTCCAGTGCCGAGCGGGTCTTCTCGACCAGCGCATGCACTTCCTTGGCCTGCTGCGCACTGACGACCACGCCGTCCGGTTCGGCCGCTTGCAGGCGCAGCGCGCGCAGCAGTGGCCACGCCGCTGCCAGCACCAGCAGGCCGAGGATCAACCAAAGCGAGCCCCAGGACCCGCGCAGCCATCCGACCAGCGACACCAGCAGGCCTATCGACAACACCAGCACCAGCGCTGCCACAGCGCCAAGCGCCATGGCGGCATCCTGCCCGGTACGACGGGCAAATTCGCGCGGGCGGTCGCGCCATGAATTGGTATGCCGACCCACCTGGCGGCGAAACCATGCGTCATCCATCATTCGTGGAAGCGTTTTTGACTGCAGAACATCTGGGTATCGATTGTCCGCCCAGTGCGGACCGCGGTGCGTGACGTCGTTCGCGATGTCAAGCACCGCGATCGCGCGATGTGAAACGTCTTGTGACGGCCGAGCGTGAGAACTGCCCGCTGCTTGCACCGGGGTTCGGCGACCCCGCAACCGCTCAGCGCTCGACGCGCAGCAATTGGCCGCTGTCGGTCAGCAGGTAGATCCAGCCGTCCGGACCCTGGCGCACGCAGCGCACGCGGGTATTGAGCATGCCGGAAAGCGGCTCGTCGCGCGAGACCTCGCTGTTGCCATTGAGCACCACTCGCCACAGCGTCTGGCCCGCCAGCGCGCCGACAAAGGCGTTGCCCTGCCATTCCGGGAAGCCGGTGCCGGTGTAGAACAGCAGCGAACTCGGCGCGGTCGAGATCGGCACCCAGTAAGACACCGGCTCGACGTAGTTCGGCGCGTGCGTGCCGCCGCCGATGCGGCAGCCGTCGCCGACAGGCGCCCCGTACTCGCAACCGTAGCTGACCAGCGGCCAGCCGTGGTTGCCGCCGCGCTGGACGTGGTTCAACTCGTCGCCCCCTTGCGGGCCATGCTCTGAGTTCCACAGCTCGCCGGTGGTCGGGTGGATCGCCACCGCCTGCGGGTTGCGGTGCCCGTAGCTCCAGAGCTCGGGCCGGGCGCCCCCACCCAGCGCCGGGTTGTCCGGCGGGATGCTGCCGTCGGGGCGGATGCGCACGATCTTGCCGAGCGAGGTGGTCAGATCCTGTGCCGGACTGCCTTTCTGGCGCTCGCCCAGCGAGACGAAGAGCGTGCCATCGCTGGCGAAGACCATGCGCGAACCGAAGTGGCCGCTGCCAGTGGTCTTGGGCACTTGACGGTAGATGACCTGCACGCCCTGCAGTGCGTTGCCGACCAGCCGGCCGCGCGCCACTGCGGTGCCCGAGCGGCCGAGGTCGGGCCCGCTGCCGGGTTCCGAATACGTCAGGTAGACCCACGGCGTGGTCGCGAAATCCGGCCCCAGCACCACGTCGAGCAGGCCACCCTGGCCGTCGGCAACGACCGCCGGCACGCCGCTGATGTCTGCCTCCACGGTGCGGCCATCGGCCGACAGCCGGCGCAGGTGGCCCGACTTCTCCGTCACCAGCATTCGGCCATCGGGCAGAAAGGCCAGGCTCCATGGGCTGGCCAGGCTGCTGTTCAGCGTGGTCAGCCGGGCGCCGCCGGGAGGCGGTGGTGGTGGTGGGGGCGGGGGTGCAGAGGTTCCGCTGCCGCCACCGCCGCCGCAACCAGCGCCCATYGACGCCCAGGCGGCGGCGAGCGTGGCCCAGCGTGCGGTGCGCTGAAGCCATTCGCGGCGCGGTGGGTCTTCAGGCGCAGGCGGGGCAGGCGGGGAAGTGGGCGGCGTGGGCATGGCGATCGATATTGGCACCTTGCGGGAGGCTTGCCAAGCAAAGCGTCCGCAGGCCGCGTGCCGTCGGTCGAGCCCCAAAAAACAGCAATCGACGTGCCGGCAAGGCGATCGTGGCGACGTTCTGCTCCGTCGTCCTACAGCGATTGCGCTTGCGATCCGATGGCGGGCGCCGTCTGCGTTCGCGAGCATGCAAGCACCCCAGTTCCCCCAGGAGGGACCATGAGCAAGCTGTCCATTTCCCAACTCGCCCTGGTGCCCGCCGTGGTGACCTTGCTACTGACCGGCCTGCCGGCCCAAGCGGCCACCTCGTCGGCCCAGCCCTCGACGGCAAGTCAGACCGCGCGCGCCAAGTACGCCCGTGACACGGCCCACTGTCGCACGCTGCCCGTGCAGTCCACCGCACGGGCCAACTGCCTGAGCGAAGCCAGCACCGCCTTTGCGCAAACCCAGCCCGACAAGCCGGAGGAAGCCCCGTCCTTGCTGCAGCAAAACGCGCTGCGGCGCTGCGACGCCTTGCCGTCGCCCGACAAGCAGGATTGCGTGACGCGCTTGCGCATAGGCACCACGAGCGGCAGCGTCGCCTCAGGTGGCATCTTGCGCGAGCTCGTGACGCGCGAGGTCATCGTCGATCCGGCCGCGTTGCCACCGACGGCGGCCGGCCCGGCTGCCCCAAGCACTGCCGCACCGCCAGCACCGATGCCTGCGCCGCAGCCGGTCGCACCGACACCGACGCCCGCGCCGCAGCCTGTATCGCCCGTTCCTCCGGCACCGCCGGTCGAGCAGGTGCCTCCGGCGGGTTACCCGCCGCTGCCGATGCGGCCGACGCCTTGACGGTTTGAGCGCTGCGCCACCGCCTGCGGTCACCGCAGGCGGTGGTGACCAAATGGACGCGTCGCGGCCTGCGAAGGCCCGCGGCGCGTCTTGCCGTTGGCTACTGCTTGAAGAACGGCGTGATCGCGTCAATCCAGTCGCGCTTGGGCACCCACTCGTTGCCGCGCTGGTACATCACACCGTACTCGTTGGGGTTCACCGCCCCGCGGTATTCCCAGTAGGCAAAGCCGATCCGATTGGCGACCAGGTGCGACAGCACCGCCTTGACCGCCGCGCGGTTGGGGTCTTCGCCGGAGCGCACACCCACCTGTTGCACGAACACCGGCAC
>NZ_JBFUGE010000377.1:0-5905 GCF_056403075.1 Ideonella sp. P3_A4
GCCGCTTCGACAGCGGCGTTCAGCGCGAGGATGTTGGTCTGGAAGGCGATGCCGTCGATCACGCCGATGATGTCGGCGATCTTCTTCGAGCTGGCGTTGATTTCGTCCATCGTCGTGACGACTTGCGACACGACTTCACCGCCGCGGCGCGCGACTTGCGTGGCCGAGCTGGCGAGCTGGTTGGCTTGGGCGGCGGCGTCGGCGCTCTGGCGCACGGTGCCGTTCAACTGGCTCATCGAGCTGGCGGCCTGCTGCAGGTTGCTGGCGGTCTGCTCGGTGCGGCCCGACAGGTCCTGGTTGCCGCTGGCGATTTCGGTCGCTGCCACGGTCACGCCGTCGGCGCCGGTGCGAATGGCGCTGATCGAGCGGCGCAGTTCGGTCTGCAGGGTTTGCAGCGAGCGCAGCACGGCGGCCGAGTCAGAGTTGCCGCCTTCGATGTTGATGTCGACCGACAGGTCGCCTTCAGACAGGCGGCGAGCGTGGGCCGAGAAAGTGACGAGGAAGCTGCGCAGCACCGACAGGCCGCTCAGGTAGATCGCCGCACCCACGGTGGTGAGGCTCAGGCTGCTGGCGATCACAGCCGTGCTGGACCAGCCCGCGTTCAGGCCGATGGCCACACAGGCCTGGCCGGCGACGAGCAGGATCAAGGTCAGCATGGCGCGCTGCGTGGAGGAGAGGAATGAGAGCATGGGGATTCCGTCTGAAAGATGAGGCTGCTGTGGCGTAGGACCGGCGAACGCGTGTCAGTGCGCGTTCGCTGAAGAAGGCGGGTCAGTGGCGGCTGTGGCGCACCAGGGCCCCCACGTCCAGGATCAAGGCGACGCGGCCGTCGCCCATGATGGTGGCGCCGGACACGTCCTGCACCTTGCGGTAGTTGGCCTCGAGGTTCTTCACCACGACCTGTTGTTGGCCCAGCAGTTCGTCGACCAGCAGGGCGACGCGGCCGCCTTCGGCCTCAACGACGACCATGATGTTCGAGACGTTCTCGAAGTCGAAGCGCGGCACGTCGAAGACCTTCTCGAGGTCGATCACCGGCATGAACTCGTCGCGCACTTCGACCACGCGGCCGGTGCCGCCGATGGTCTTGATCATCGAGGCTTCGACCTGGAAGGACTCGACCACCGAGGACAGCGGCAGGATGTAGCACTCGTCGCCGACACCGATGCTCATGCCGTCCATGATGGCCAGCGTCAGCGGCAGGCGAACCTTCACGCTCATGCCGTAGCCTTCGGCCGAGTCGATCTCGACCGTGCCACCCAGCGAGGTGATGTTCTTCTTGACCACRTCCATGCCGACACCGCGGCCGGAGACGTCGGTCACTTGATCGGCGGTCGAGAAGCCCGGCGCGAAGATCAGACCGTAGACCTCTTGGTCGGTCATCGAATCGGGCGCGTCGATGCCACGCTCGCGGGCCTTGGCCAGCAGCTTGGCGCGGTTCAGGCCGCGGCCGTCGTCGCGCACTTCGATCACGATCGAGCCGCCCTGGTGCGAAGCGACCAAGGTGACGGTGCCGTGCTCGGGCTTGCCCTTGGCGATGCGGTCGGCAGGTTGTTCGATACCGTGGTCGCAAGAGTTGCGCACCAGGTGGGTCAGCGGGTCGGTGATCTTCTCGACCAGGCCCTTGTCCAGTTCAGTGGCTTCACCCTGCGTGACCAGCTCGACCTTCTTGCCCAGCTTGGCGGCGAGGTCGCGCATCATGCGCGGGAAGCGGTTGAAGACGACCGACATCGGAATCATCCGGATCGACATCACCGCTTCTTGCAGGTCGCGGGTGTTGCGCTCCAGGTCCGTCAGGCCGCTCAGCAGTTGCTGGTTCAGCGCGGCGTCGACGTTCTTGCTGTTCTGCGCCAGCATCGCTTGCGTGATGACCAGTTCGCCGACCAGGTTGATCAGTTGGTCGACCTTCTCGACCGACACGCGCAGCGTGGCCGATTCGGAACTGGCAGCGGCGCGGGCTTCGGCCCGACCCGCGGCCTTGGCCACAGGGGCGGCCGGCGCGGTGGGCGTGGCAGCGGCGGCTTCAGGCGCCGATTCCGGCGCGGCCGTCGTGCTGACTTCGCTTGCCTGCACCGGCGAGCCGGGGGCGTCGTCGAAGAAGCCGTAGCCCAGGTCGGGCGGCAACTCTTCTTTCGGGGCGCCGGCGTTTTCGTGGAAGAAGCCGTAGCCGGCATCCATCGGCGCGATCTGCATCAGTTCGCGGGCGATGTGGAAGGTGAACAGGTCCAGCAGGTCGTTGTCGCTGGAGGTCGTCACGATCTTGAAGCGGCGCATGCCTTCGGCGCTCTGGCCGTTGGACAGGGCTTCGATCGTGCCGAGGTTGGTGATTTCCTTGAACAGGTCGAACAGACCGTCCGCCACCGCCGGGTCTTCCAGCGGGCCGACAGTCAGCGCAATGGCCCGGGCGATCACACCGTTCTTCGGCATGGCCAGCGGCGCGGGCGCAGGTGCGGTGGCTGCAGCGGCGGGCGCCGGCGCAGGTGCGCTGCCACCTTCGGCCAGCGCGCGGATGTGGGCGACCAGTTCGCGCGTGTCGACGGCATTGCCGCCAGCGCCCTGGTGTCGCGCCAGCAAGGCCTTCAGTGCGTCGCCGGAGGCGAGCAGCACATCGACCATCTGTGAATTCGGTTGCAGCTCATGGCGGCGCAGCTTGTCCAGCAGCGTTTCCATGTGGTGCGTCAGTTCGGCCACGTCGGAGAAACCGAACGTGGCGGCGCCGCCCTTGACTGAGTGAGCGCAGCGGAAGATCGCGTTCAACTCCTCGTCGTCGGCGGCGTCCACGTCCAGTTCGAGCAGCTTCTGCTCCATGTTCTCGAGGTTCTCGCCCGCCTCCTCGAAGAACACCTGATAGAACTGGCTCAGGTCAATGCCGTCGCCCAGGCTGCTGTTGTCGCTCGTCATTTCGGCCATGTCTGGCTCCTCACTTCTTACGTCTGTTGCCCTCGTGCCCTTCCAGGCTCACCCACTTTTCAGCGGATGACCTTGCCGATCACTTCGATCAGCTTGGCGGGGTCGAAAGGCTTGACGAGCCAGCCGGTGGCACCGGCGGCGCGGCCAGCTTGCTTCATCTGGTCGCTGGACTCGGTGGTCAGGATCAGGATCGGCGTGGCCTTGAACTTCGGGTTCTCGCGCAGCTTCTTGGTCAGGCTGATGCCGTCCATGCGGGGCATGTTCTGGTCGGTCAGTACCAGGTTGAAATCACGGGTGCCGGCCTTTTCCCAGGCGTCCTGGCCGTCCACCGCCTCGACGACGTTGAAGCCGGCGTTTTTGAGGGTGAACGCCACCATTTGGCGCATCGAGGGCGAATCGTCCACGGCAAGAATCGAGTGCATCGCTTTTCTCCGAAAAGTCTGGAAGGGATTTGGGGGCGGGGGCTTAGAGAGGGGAAGGGGTCAGAACAGCTCGACGGAACCGGCGTCCATCTCGTCCTGGGTGACCGGATTCGGTCGACCAGGGCCGTCCTCGACGATGGTGGAACCGTCCTCATCGTCTTCGCCCATCGCATCCCGGGCGATTCGGTCGGCACAAGAGCGCAGGCGCTTTTGTGTGTGGGCGATCAGCTGGATCGCCATGTCGTGAAACTGCAGCGCGGTGATCGCACCGGCCAGGTTCTGCATGGCGCCCTGAATCGCGTCTTGGTCTGCACCGGGCAGCGCAGCCACGACCCGCATCAGGTCGTGCATCTGGCTGGAGGCCCCGTAGAAATGGCCGGACAGCGTCTCGCTGGCGTCGTCCAGCAGACGCTGCAGACGCTCCAGGTCGTGACTGGCCACCATCAAATGGTCCTGCAAGTCAGCCGCTGCCAACAACGGCAGGCCTGGGCTGGTGTCCGGTACGGGGCTTTCTGAATTCAGCATCGTGGCTCCGCGGTGCTCTTCGTGGGTCCGGGCCTGGCCGTCGTTTGGCCTGCTCGGAAGTTGTCATGGATTTTTCGGCAGTACCGGTCTGCTTATTGACCCGATGACTGGGTCAAAACAGGGCCTAATTCCGCCAAAGGGCTCTGCACCTGCACCCGAGAGGCTGCGCGATACTCGACCCATGAAGGGCGATATCGGCGCAAACACGCCAAGCCGTAGCCTGCGTGTGCTGCACATCGAAGATTCGGAACTCGATCACGAGTTGGCGATGGCCCACCTTCGGCGTGGCGGCGCCCAGATCGAGGCGGTGCGGGTCGACAGCGAGCTCGGCTTCCGAGCCGCGCTGCGCGAGCGCTGGGACGTGATCCTGTCGGACTTCAACATCCCCGGCTTCTCTGGCCTGCATGCGCTGGACATCCTGCGCGAAAGCGGCATTCAGGTGCCGTTCATCCTGGTGTCGGGCGAAATCGGCGAAGACGTGGCCGTCCAGGCCATGCGCAACGGCGCCGCCGACTATCTATTAAAGGCCAACCTCGCGCGGCTGGCCCCGGCGACCGAGCACGCGATCGACGCCTTCGACACCCTGCGTGCCCGCCAGCGGGCCGATCGGGAGCTGGCCGCGTCGCGCCAGCGGCTGTCCGAGCTGGCCCAGCATTTGCAGACCAGCGTCGAGATGGAGCGGGCGGCGATCGCCCGGGAGATCCACGACGATGTCGGCGGTTCGCTGTCGGCGCTGAAGTTCGACCTGGCCTGGATGGCCCGTCACGCCACCACGCCCGAGCTGAAGACCCGGCTCGACAGTGCGATGGAGACGGTGACCCATGCGCTGGAGGCGAGCCAGCGCATCATGCACAACCTGCGTCCGGCGATCCTGGAGCAAGGCCTGGTGGCGGCGCTGCAGTGGATGGCCAACCGCTTCGAGCGCCGCACCAACGTGGTGTGCAGCTTCCGCACCAGCCACGACAACCCCCAGCTGCCGCCCGGCGTGCCGCTGGTCGCTTACCGCACGGCGCAGGAAGCGCTCACCAACATCAGCAAACATGCCCAGGCGACCCGGGTCGGCATCGACCTGTCGCTGGCCCAGGGCGTTTTGTCGCTGGAAGTCAGCGACAACGGCAAGGGCTTGTCCGAAGCCGATCTGGCCAAGGCGCGCAGCTTCGGCATCCGCGGCCTGCACGAGCGGGCCACCACGGTCGGCGGCTGGGTCGACCTTTCCAGCAGCGCGGCCGGCACGACGCTGATACTCTCGATCCCGCTGGGGCACTACACAACCGGCCCCGCCGAGGGCACGCACCCCGGCGAATCCGAACACGATCCGTCTGCTTGGGGAGAGTTATGAGCACGAAGGGCCGCCCCGAGGGCGAAATCCCCCTTGGGGGGACGGCGCTTGGCGCCAAGGGGGCTGCATGACCCGTGTCATCGTCTGCGACGACCATGCGCTGATCCGCCGAGGCATCCGCGACACGCTGTCCGACGCGCCCGACATCGAGGTCATCGGCGAAGCAGGCGACTACGGCGAGCTGCGCACGCTGATGCGCAAGGGCAGCTGCGACGTGCTGGTGCTGGACATCAACATGCCCGGCCGCAGCGGGCTGGACGTGCTGCACGTGCTGAAAGACGAAGGTTCCACCGTCAAGGTGCTGGTCGTCAGCATGTACCCGGAAGACCAGTATGCGATCCGCGCGCTGCGGGCCGGCGCTTTCGGCTATGTCAACAAGGGCGGCGACCCGCACCTGCTGGTGCAGGCGGTGCGCACAGTCGCCCAGGGCCGCAAGTACGTGACGCCCGAGATTGCCCAGATGCTGGTCGAAAGCCTGACCACGCCCGAAGTGGCCAATGCGCACGAGAAGCTGTCCGACCGCGAGCTGCAGACGCTGGTGATGATCGCCTCGGGCAAGCGCCTGGCCGACATCGCCAACGAGCTGACGCTGTCGCCCAAGACGGTGAGCGTCTATCGCGCCCGGGTCCTCGAAAAGCTGGGCCTGACCAACAATTCAGAGTTGACCGTCTACGCGATCCGCAACGGGCTGGTCGGCGAGTGACGCATGGGG
>NZ_JBFUGE010000378.1:0-5895 GCF_056403075.1 Ideonella sp. P3_A4
GTTGTGTGGCACGCGTGTTGTCGTGCCCGCCGGACTTTGTGCCTTGCCAAGTGAGGCGAGGTGCACGACTCCGGTAAAGGAGCTTGCCGTGATTGCTGCTGTTGCCTCTGTTCGCCCGCTGGCTGCCGTACAGTGCCGCGCGTTGGCCGCATTGGCGCATGTGAGTGACGGCCTGCGGGTCCCCCAAGAGGGGGGGCATCCGCTGCAAATCGACTGGCGTAAACCCGCTTTTGCCGGTAGCGCCGACGTGGCGCAATGGACCGGCGCGAACGCCAGGAGAAGCCATGTCATCCCTTCCATGCCCAGCCTTCAGCCGCCTGCCGCGCCAGCCTGCTTCGCGTTGCGGAGCACGGCTGTGAAAGCCACCGCCCACGGCGTTTCTGCCGCTCGGTCACCCAGCCACGCATTGCCTTTGGCTGACGACGCGATGGGCCAGCCTGCCGACCCATTCGAATCGGACCACGGGCTCGACGCGGACGAGGACCCGCTGCTGCAAGCGGCTGAATTGGCGGCCGAGTTCACCGGCGCCGAGCCGCGCACTTTGCCGGTCGCGCTGGACGACGCGGCACTTGGCGCGTTGATCGCCCGCATCGGCCAGCACGAAGACAAGGCCCTGGCGGCGCTGTACGACGCCACGGCCTCGCGCGTTTTCGGCTTGGTTGGCCGGATCGTGGTCGACAACGCGTTGGCCGAAGAGGTGGTCGAAGACACCTTCTGGCAGGTCTGGCGTCAAGCCGTGCGCTTTGATGCTGACCGCGGTCGGCCGCTGACCTGGTTGCTGGCGATGGCGCGTTCGCGCGCGATCGACGCACTGCGCAAGCGTGAACGTCGCGCCATGGTTCCGCTCGAAGACGAAGAGCTCGCGTCGTTGTGCGACGAAGACGGCGCCGGCCCACCCGACCTGCTAGCCGCTACGCATGGCCAGCACCTGCTGCACCGCGCGCTGGCCGCGCTGGAGGCCCAACCAAGGCAGATGATCTCGCTGGCTTTCTTCCGTGGCCTGACCCATGAAGAAATTGCCGCCTGCACCGGGCTGCCGCTGGGCACGGTGAAATCACAGATCCGGCGCTCGCTGCAAGCGTTGAAACAGTGGCTGGCCGAGGCGGGTTGCCCCGACCTGCCGCTGTGATACCCCCGAACTCGAAGAAAGAAGGCTGTCATGACCCCCGACAACCACTTTGACCTGCCGCCGGACTCGGCCGAGCTGATCCGGCCCGCGCCTGATCCGCTGGCCGACGAATCCGCCGGGCTGCTGCAAGGGGCCTTGGCCGACGCCTGGCCCGAGGCCGCCGTGGCCAGTGGCCTGCGTGACCGGTTGGCCCGGCGTGCCGAGCAGAGCGTCCAAAGAATCGGCGCGATGGTCAACGTGCGCCGGCAAGAGCGCGTGCTGTTGGAACAGAACGCCGATTGCACCGTGCACCGCATCTATGGCCGGGTGGATGCCGCCGAGCTGCGGCCTGGTGAGCCCTTGCAGGTCCGCACCATCGAGCTGGCACCGCGGGCCGTTTGGTTGTTGCAGGAAGGTGCGTTCGGTGCGGGCCGCGATTGGCTGCTGATTCGGGGCGGTGCCCAGTTGCAGACCGAAGGCGAAGCCACCGTGGCGCTGCGGGCGCTGGACTACCACGTGCAAAGCCCGGAGGCGAGCGGGGCGGCCRCGTGTGTGCAGGCCGGCGACGAAGGCGCCGTGCTGCTGCTGCGCGAACGCGCGCTAGGTGCAGGTCACCATGCGGCCGAAACGATCTCGTTGACGTCGCGCGAGGCCCCGGATGCGTGGGAAGACTTTGCACCGCTGGTCAAGCGCCGTGTGTTGTGGCAACAAGGCCCGATGGCCGCGATGCTGTGGCTGGCCTCACCCGGCGCCACCGTGCCGCAGCACCACCACGGGCACGACGAAGAGTGCCTGATGCTGCGCGGCGACCTGTTCCAGGACGACTACTTGCTGCGCGAAGGCGACTACCAACTGGCCCCCAGCGGCAGCTCGCACGAGACAGTCAACACCGATACCGGTGCCTTGATCTACGCCCACGGCGATCTGGACATGCAGATCACCAGCGAGTGAGGGCGGGGCGCCGAGCGGCAGGCCTTAGACCGGCAACACCGTCGTCGCCTTCACGCTGCTGAGGACGAAGCTCGTCTTGCAGTCCTGCACGCTCGGGTGCCGCAGCAGTGTGTCCATCACGAAGCGGGAGCAGTGTTCCATGTCGGACACGACGACGCGCAGCAGGTAGTCCATCTCACCGGCCATGGAGACGCATTCGACGACCTCCGGCCAAGCCTGGACGGCCGCAGCGAAATCGTCCATCGGGCTGCGCTTGTCGCCGCCGCTGTGCTTTTCCATTCGTACGCTGATGTAGGCGGTGAGCGTCAAGCCGATGCGCTCGGCCCGCACCAGCGCCACGTAGCCGGCGATCACGCCCGTTTCTTCCAGCCGCTTGACCCGGCGCAACGTGGCCGACGGCGACAGGTGCACCTGCGCTGCAATCTGCTCGTAGCTCATCCGCCCGTCGCTCTGCAGCGCGGCAAGAATGCGACGATCGACGGAGTCGAGCTCGAAGTCTGCTGCCATCCGCCCGATTGTGCAGAAGACCGGAACCTCAGGACAAGCCGGTCACTGGGATGGCCGCGCCGTGGACGGCACGTGCCCCGGGCGACGACAGGAACTCGATCACGTTCGCCAGATCCTGCGTCGACACCCACTGGCTGGGGTCGGCGTCCGGCATCGCCTTGCGGTTTTCGGGGGTGTCCAGCGTGGCCGGCATGACGCAGTTGACGTTGATGCCTTGCGCCTTCAACTCGCCCGACATCGCCTCGGTCAGCCGCATGACCACCGATTTCGATGCGGTGTAGGCCCCCATCAGCGCGGCACCCTTTTGCGCACTGAACGAGGCCACGTTGACGATCTTGCCGCTGCTGCGCGCCAGCATCTGCGGTACGACGGCACGCGCCATGTGCAGCACCGTGCGCGCGTTCAGGTTGAACAGGAAGTCCCAGCTGCCGTCGGAAGTCTCGTGCACGGCCTCACCCATGCGGAACCCGCCTGCGATGTTGCACAACACGTCGATGCGGCCGAAGCGGGCGATCGTCCTGGCCACCGCGGCATTCGCCTCCTCCTGCTTCAGCAGGTTCGCGCCCAACAACAGCAGGTCATCGCCTTCTTCGCCGTAGGCCGTGGCCAGGGCGTCGGCATGCAGGTCGACGAGGGCGAGCCGGTCGCCCGCCGCCTTGAAACGCTGCGCTATGGCCCGGCCGAGGTTGCCCGCCGCGCCCGTGATCAGAACCACCCGTTGACCTTCGCTCATGTCGTGCTCCCCGTGCTGTTCGTACGCTTGGCGGCATGGTACGAGCCATCGCCCCGCGTGATCACGTCATCGGTCGGCAACACGTCGCCCGGCTCGTACACCGGTCCGGCGCCCAGCCGCTCATAAAGCGGGCCGAAGTCGATGCTGGCGAGTGCCAGCAGGTCTTCGAACGCATTGATGACGAAGTAGCTTTCCTGGAAGTCGTCGATCCGGTAGTGGGTCCGCATCACGCGCTCGAGGTCGAAGCCGATCCGGTTCGGCGAAGGGCTTTCCAGCGCAAAGAGGGTCTCGGTGCTCGACGAGGCGATCCCGGCGCCGAAGATGCGCAGACCGTCGTGCTGCCGGATGAGCCCGAACTCGATCGAATACCAGTACAGCCGCGCCAGGTTCGTCAGCCTGCCCAGCCGCTTGGCGCGCATGCCGCCTTCGCCGTAGGCCTGGGCGAAGTCGGCAATCACCGGGTTCATCAGCATCGGCACATGGCCGAACACGTCGTGAAAGACGTCGGGCTCTTCCAGGTAGTCCAGCTCGTGCGGCTTGCGGATGAACTGGCCAGACGGAAAGCGCCGGTTCGCCAGGTGTTCGAAGAACACGTCGTCGGGCACCATGCCCGGCACGGCGACGATCTCGAAGCCCGTGCGTTTCTTCAACACTTCGGACAGTTCACCGAAGTGCGGGATCTGGTGGGGGCCGATCGGCAGGTCAAGCATGGCCTGCGCAAACTGGTCGCAGACGCGGCCCTGCAGCAGCCTGGCCTGCCGCTCGAACAGCGTCTTCCAGACACCGTGCTCCTCGGCCGTGTAGCTCTCCCAGTCCTGGTCGATGGTCCAGTCCGGCCTCGCCGGCCGGCCAGCTTCACCCGCGACCACGCCATGCTTGCCGCTCGCCGCGGTCAGGATGCCTGCCGGCCTGTCCAGTAGGTCTTGCATTTGAAATCTCCGTTGGAAAGTCGCCGTCGCGTCAGGCCAGGCGGGTCGACATGGACTCGAAGACCTGGTCCGCCAAACGCGCCAGTTCGATGTCTTTGGTCGAAAGCCCCTGGACGTCATGCGTCGTGAGCGTGATCACGACGCGGCTGTAAACGTTCGACCACTCCGGGTGGTGGTCAAGCCGCTCTGCCGCCAACGCGACCTGCGTCATGAAGCCGAAGGCCTGGCGGAAGTTCTCGAACTGGAACTCGCGGGTGATCGTGCCACCACGCTGCGGATCGTGCCGCCAGGCGGGCAGGGCCTGGGGCAACTGGCTGATGGCGTGGGTGTCGAGCTTGCTCATGCTGCGCCTCCTTTGTACTGCGCTGACCTTCGCGCGTTGGCGTTGGTGGCACTGTAGAGACAAGCATGCGCAGGTTTGCTGCGTATCGCAACACCATCGTTGGCTTGGCGCAGGAATGCTGCGTGGAGGAGGTTGGCCTGCCCAGTGGGAGTAGAACTTCTCATGCAAAGCGCATGGGTGYCGGGCAATGGCTCTGGGGGGCAGTTGTTCCTCGGTCTGGTTCCCGGCCACTACCTGCTGCACGAGGGCAACCAGCTGGCCCCATCGGTCGTTCACACGAGCCGGTCAATACCGATACCAGCGTGTTGATCTACGCGCTTGGCGATCTGGACATGCGGTTGAGCTGATGTCCGTCTTCGGGCGGCCTATTCCATGTCACCTTTCTGCGAAGAACATGTCGCCGGTGCTGCGGTCGTTGCTCACACTGCCCACGATGAGTTGGTGCCTTGAGGTGCCGGCGATCGGCAAATAGATTCCGATTCCTCGACCTGATACACCGGGGGTTGCACAAGGGGCGCCACCGAAAGTCTGAGTTACGTCGTAGATGTTCTTTCCAGACGCGCGCGGCCTCACCGTGCCCGAGCTCGCGCAGCTACCCGAGACTGTGGTGAACGCGCCGTCGAGTCCGATAGTCGCGATGCCTAGACTCCCATCCAAATGCGTCACTTGCCATTCACCGGCAATGCTGGCAGGTGTCGGAGGTGATGCGTAGTCATAAGGGGCAGCTTCTGCCTTAGTTCCCGAGAAGCTGACGGTACTGGC
The DNA here is from genome assembly GCF_056403075.1 of Ideonella sp. P3_A4. NCBI lineage: Bacteria > Pseudomonadati > Pseudomonadota > Betaproteobacteria > Burkholderiales > Sphaerotilaceae > Ideonella > Ideonella sp. P3_A4. The sequence continues at coordinate 5,334 of NZ_JBFUGE010000378.1, forward strand.
ACCGGGATAGGTGACAGTGCCCTGAATGCTGGTGCCGGCGGTGTAGGTTGCCGAGACTGCAGCACTCAGCGTGCCGGCCAAGCTGTAGTCGCGGGCGTTGCCCGACGTAAAGCTCCCGGAGTTTGAATCGCCATTGCCTTGCGTGAACCCGGCGACGAAGAGCATGTCGCCAATGGTGGTGCCATGAATCAGCCAGTACTCGCCGTTCTCAAGCACTAGCATGTCGAATCTAGAGCCACCGCTACCTGTCAGCGGTCCGGCATAAGCCCCTTCCGCAGACGGCCCGGTTGAGTTCCCCCCACCATCATCGCCTCCGCAGGCGCCCAGCAAGATAAGAACGATCGCCGCAGCGCGGCCAGCGGTTGGGTTCATCGGACCTCCCTGGTCAGATTGGCAGTCGCAGTGATTCTGCGCCTTGCCTCAATTCCACAGTTGAGGCTTGGGTCAGCCGACAAGGAGCCGGGCGAGACACAAATGGCCCAGAGGTCCGTTGGGCGAGTGGGACACTGACCGAATCGGAGCGTGTTCCCCTAGTCGTGTCCCTTGTTCTCCGGCTCTGCAG
>NZ_JBFUGE010000379.1:0-5891 GCF_056403075.1 Ideonella sp. P3_A4
ACGCACCACCCCAGAAGACCGTGCCATAGAAGTTGCCGTCGCTGGCCTTCAAGAGGCCACCCGACGGGCGCGCCCACACGTCCATCACCTTGATGCTGCCATCGCGCTTCAGCAAGAACAGGGCACCTTGGTCCTGCGAGCCGCCGAAGTTCGACGTGCCGTACAGGCTGCCGTCGTCGCCCTCGACCAACGGGCTGGTCGAGCCATTGGCGTCGCCAGCCTGCGCGCCGAACCCATGCACACGCGTCATCTGGCCGTCGAGTGTCATGCAGTACACCGTGCCACCACCCCAGCGCCCACCGGTGTAGGTGGTGCCGCACAGGTGACCGTCGCGGGTCTGGATCAACGGTGCCAGCGGCCGCTGACCGTCCTTCCGGCTGGCGCCGAAGTGGTACATCACCTCGAAAGTGCCGTCGAGCGCGATCCGGTACACCGTGCCGTGCCCGTACTGACCGCCGCTGCTGGTGGTGCCATAGAGGCAGCCATCGCTCGCCTGGACCAGGCCGGCACCGGGATCACCGCCGTCATCGTCCCGGAAGGTGTGCAGCGTGGTCAGCACGCCGGCCGCGTCCAGGCGGAACACGGTGCCGGCCGGGAAGCCCCCTCCAACGCCACCTGAGGAGGTGACGCCGTACAGGTTGCCGTCGCTGGCCTGGATCAAGGTGCCCTCGGGGCCGTAGCCATCGCTGATACTGAACGAATGCACAGTGGCCACTGCGCCGCTCGGCTTCACGCGGTAGACCGTGCCGAAGTCATGGAGCCCGCCGGCGTACGACACGCCGTACAGGTTGCCGTCGCTGGCCAGCATCGGCGGACGGGGCCGCGCGCCACCGCTGTGAGGATCCTTGCCAAAGGCAAACGAATGCACGGTGCGGAAATGGACGACCGGCTCGGTATCAGCGGGGGCYGACTGAGCCTGTGCCACTGAGACAAGCAGCAGCGACACGGCGCCTGCCAGCCACGGGCGGAATCGAGCGGGTCGACGCTGCGAACCAGTGGATTCAGTGCTCATACCTAGCTCCCGACTTGAACGCACAGTCGGCCGAGCATAACCACACGCCGGCCGGCGTCAAGCCAAGCCATCGGCTCGACGCCATCACCCCCCTAACTCCACAACGTGGCGGCAACTCTCGTGCCAGGCTCAGCCCCCCGGCCCGCAATCCAGGCAACGCTCCACCGGCACCGGCCCCATACGCAGCGAGCGCTGCAGGAAACGCAGCGCGGTGCGCAAGCCTTCTTCGATGACCGGGTGGTAGAACGGGCTGTCGAGCATCTGCTGCACCGTGTCGCCGCGCTGCACCGACCACGCCAGCAGGTGCCCGATGTGCTCGGCGGCCGGGCCGATCATCTCAGCGCCGAGAAAGCGCCCGCTGCCGTGTTCGGCGTACACCCGCAACGCGCCCTGGTTCTTCAACATCACGCGGCTGCGGCCCTGGTCTTCGAACAGAACTTCACCGGTCTCGAACGACACCTTGTCATGGCACAGCTCCAGGTGGCTGCGGCCGGCCAGCATGATCTGCGGGTCGGTGAAGGCCACGGCCAGCGGCGCGCGGCGTGGGCGTTCGCGCACGTCCGGGTAGCGGCCGGCGTTGTCGCCGGCGATGCGGCCTTCGTCGGCGGCTTCATGCAGCAGCTCCATCTCGCTGTTCGCGTCGCCGGCGATGAAGACATGGCTGTCGCCGATCTGCGAGGTGCGGCGATCGAAACGCGGCACACCCTGCGCATCCAGCGGCAGGTGCGTGTTCTCCAGGCCCAGGCCGCGCACGTTCGGCGCCCGCCCAGCGGCGGCCAGTACCCACTCGAAGCGTTCTTCGCCGGACTCTGTCTGCACGATGACCTCGTCACCTTCGCGCCGCAGCTGCAGGTTCTTGGCCTCCAGCTGCAGCGACAGCTCGCGGCTGAAGATCTCGCGCGTCAAGGTCTGCAGCGCCGGGTCGGTCAGCGGGCCGATGCGCGCGCTGCGGCCATACATGCGCACCCGCACACCCAGCCGGTGCAGCGCCTGCGCCAGCTCCAGCGCGATCACCCCGGCGCCGAGCACGGCCACCGACTTCGGCAGCGTCTGCCAGCTGAACACGTCGTCGTTGATCAGCAGGCGGTCGCCCGCCGCCTCGCGCCATTGCGCCGGGACCGTCGGGTGCGAGCCGGTGGCGATGACGATGCGCGCCGCCCTCACCTGGGTGTGGTCGTCGACCTGCAGCGTGTGCTCGTCGATGAAACGCGCGTGGCCACGCAGCTTGTGCTCGTCCGGCCATTTCTCGACCGCCTCGGTGACGAAGCCGACGAAGCGGTCGCGCTCGTTGCGCACGCGGCGCATCACCGCTTCGCCGTCAATGCGCAACGGGCCGGCGTGCACGCCAAATGCCCCGGCATGCTGCGCCGTGTGCGCGGCTTCCGCGGCGGCAATCAGCAGCTTGCTCGGCATGCAGCCCACACGCGCGCAGGTGGTGCCGTAGGGGCCGCCTTCGATCACCAGCACGTTGCGGGTGTGTGCCAACGCGGAGCGGTAGGCCGTCATGCCGGCGGTGCCAGCCCCGATGATCGCCACGTCGACCTGCAGTTGCTTCATGAGTCCCCTTTCGCGGCCTGCCGGTGGCCGGACACGCAGGGTAGCGCGGCGGCGCGGCGAGCGCCATGCGAAGGGACTTACTTGTCGATTGCCGCAAGYCGGCGGCGTGGTCAGCCTTCGCTGGGTGCGCGACTGAGCGCGTTGTTGGCGGTCACCAGCTGGTTCAACATGCGCAGGAATTCGGCCCGCTCTTCGGGCGGCAACGGCTGCAGCATGCGCTCTTGCGCGCGCAGCATCGCCGGAACGACCTCGGTCAGCAACGCATGGCCGGGGCCGGTCAGTGACAGCAGCCGTACACGCCGATCAGATGGATCAAGATCACGCTGCACCAGGCCGCGCGCCTCGAGCCGGTCGATCACGCTCGCGATGGTCGAGGTGTCGAAGCCGATCGAGCGGGCCAGCGAACGCTGGTCCACACCGGGCGCGTTGGCCAGCGCCTGCATGGCCGCGTACTGCACAGGGGTCACACCGTGCGGCTCGGCTTCTTGCAGAAAGATCGCCACCGCAATCTGCTGCAGGCGGCGGATCGAATGGCCGGGCAGGCTGTCCAGCGCGATGGCGTTGGCGGCGGATGCAGCGCGGCTCTTGTCGTTCTTGGGGGCGGGCATGAAAAACGGGCTTCGAGAAGCGCGCCGGATGCTATCACCAGCCTCCCGGCCGGCGCTCATTCGTCAGTAGTGCGGCGGCAGCTCGTCGCGCAGGCTGCGCGGGGTGCCCGAGCTGTCGTTCGGAAGCTGGTCGCGCAGTTGGCGCAGTTCGCGCATCAGCAGCTCGATCTGCTGCTGTTGGCGCACGATGGCGTCGTTCAGGTGGTCGATCAGGTCTTCGTTGAAGCTGGCCTTGATCTCCAGCTCGGTCAGGCGGCGGTCGATCTCGGCGGATGAAGGGTCGTGCACAGCGCTCATGCCGCTATTGGACCAGCGAATCGACCACGAAACGTGCGCGATGGAATCCCCAATCTGACAGGCGACCGCACTGCGGCGGCCCCTAACCCGATAGGCTGACGCAAGACATCACCCGAGCGTAGAGTGCGCGCCAGGAGGCGCCATGACGATTCCGCTCAAGCAGTACTCGCCGCTGGACGTGATGCTCGGCCGGCCCGCCGCGGCCAACTTTCCGCTGCACCCGCGGCGCTTTCTGGCCCAGGGCGACTCGTGGTTCTCGTTCGGCTCGATCAACCCGCTGGCCACCGGCAACATGATGGACGGCATGGCCTTCGAGAAGGACAGCTGCGTCGTCAACTGCGCCCACCCGGGCGATGTGCTGGACCACATGGTCGACAAGCGGCGCGAACCGCTGTTCGCCAACCTGCTGATCGGCCGGCAGGCGTGGCACTGGGACGCCATCCTGCTGTCGCCCGGCGGCAACGACCTGATCGATTTCATCCGTGTGCCGCAGGTCGACGGCAATGGCCTGCCAGTGCCTGCTTTCCTGCGGGCCTTGCTGACGCCAGTCGAACGCGGCGGCGCCCCCGACCGCGCCGCGGCCTATGTCAGCGAACAGGGCTGGGACACCTTCGTGCAGCACATCGTGCCGCAGTACCACGAGTTCGTCGCCATGCGCGACGCGRCCACCAGCCAAAGCCGTGAGGCACCGATCTTTGTCCACACCTACGACTTCATCACCCCGCGTGATGCCGGTGCGGGCGCGGGTGTCGGCCCCTGGCTGTTCACGGCCTTGACTGAGTACGAGATTCCGCAGGCCTTGTGGATACCGTTGACGCGCTTGTTCCTGTCGCGCCTGACCGGCCTGATGCGCAGCATGGCCTTGCCTCAGTTCCATGTGATCGATACCCAGGGCACCCTGGAACCGGCGGACCTCGGCACCCATGGCGACGACCACGACTGGGCCAACGAGATCCACCCCAACCCAGGCGGCTACGTGAAACTGGGCGCGGTGTTCAGCGCGGGCATCGAAGCGCTGATGCCTTGAGTGCCGTCGCGGCCCGGGTCGATTTCGTGAACCGAATGTAAAGCTGCCCGGCCGGCTGCTGTCGGCCGTCAGCAAAGGTGCCGCCTCATGCGTTGAACAGTCACGTTTCAACAGCGGGGTTTTCCATGAACTCGCCCAAATATTCGATGCTGGCATTGGCAACGGCCCTGGCCGCCAGCGCTCTGTTGTCAGCCTGCTACGTCGTGCCGGCCCGGCCCTACCGCGGCGGATATGCCTATGACGATGGTTATGCGTACGGACCACCTGTGGCCGTCGCACCGCCGGCAGCCCAGGTCGAGGTCGTCGGCGTGGCACCTTATCCGGGCGCGATCTGGATCGGTGGCTACTGGAACTGGGTTGGTGGCCGGCACGTGTGGATCAATGGCCGCTGGGACTCGCCGCGACCCGGCTACCGCTACGAACCCCACATGTGGCACAGGGATGGCCAGGGCTGGCGCGAAGCGCCCGGCCGGTGGCGCCCGGTCAATTGACCCTGACTCGAACCAAACAGCGCCGCCTCATGCGGCGCTTTTTGTTGGGCCCGTGCATCGGCAAACAGCTCGATTTCGATAAAGCAAGCACAAAAACGGGCTCTGGACTAGAATACAGAGGTTGCCGCGTTTTTGCTCACTGTCGCGGCATGTGCGGCCTGACGGCCCCAAAGCTCCCACCGGCCTGCCGATACATCGCAGCCCGCGCCTTGCTCCCGTACCGGCTCATCGCTTGGTCCCCGCGGTCGTCAACCTCACTTCCGCGGCGAGCATCATTCCCGGCCCACACGTGCGCAGCGGCCGACAAACCTTCTCCAACGGCCCTACGCCCTGCCGCCTCCTGGCAAGTGGGTGCACCGGCCGCCCCATTTTTTGCCCAAGGAATCTCATTGGCGAAAGAAGAACTGATCGAAATGCACGGCAAGGTCGAAGACGTCCTGCCCGACTCACGCTATCGCGTGGTTCTCGACAACGGCCATGTGTTGGTTGCTTACACCGCCGGCAAGGTGCGTAAGAACCACATCCGTATCCTCGCCGGCGACCGCGTGTCGCTGGAGCTGTCCCCCTATGACCTCAGCAAGGGACGTATCACCTTCCGGCATCTCGACCGTGGTGGCGCACCCCGCCCTGGTAGTGGCCCCCGTCGCTGAACGGGCAATCTTTTGTTAACTTCGCGGACCCGGCGACAGGAAGCGCCGGGAATGCAATTTCCCCACCAAGAAAGGGCCCCATGGGCAACAAACTCTACGTCGGCAACCTCGCTTACAGCATGCGCGACGACTCTCTCCAACAAGCTTTCTCCGAATTCGGCACCGTCACGTCCGCCAAGGTCATGATGGACCGTGACACCGGCCGCTCGAAGGGCTTCGGCTTTGTCGAAATGGGCTCGGACCAGGAAG
>NZ_JBFUGE010000380.1:0-5867 GCF_056403075.1 Ideonella sp. P3_A4
GTGCCCAACCGCCACAAAGTCGAAGCTTCGTCGCGCTTTGTCGTGACGCACCACGCGCTGCGCCGACTGCACGATAACCCGTGCCTTGGCTCGCTCGGCGTGGCTCAAGCGCTGCAGCGCCTGCGGCTGCAAGACCACGATGTGGCTGGCACACTGAAGAGATTCTCGGACGATCGGGTCGAGCTCCAAGGTTCCGTAGACGTCGGTGCCGGTCAAGACGACAGTCACCGGCTTGCCGGGCTCTGCACGCCGAAAACGCGCGATGGAATCGGCCGAGCGACGTGCGTGCAAAGCAATCAGTGCTCCCGCGGGCTCGCCGTTCCAACATTGCTGAATGCTCGTYGGACCACAACCGGACAGGAACTTCTGCCACCGCCCAGCGGTGCGCCAATTTCCGTTGTTGCTCGAGGCGAGAGCAGGAGACAAGATTAGGATTGGACCTTCACTCATGACGCCAATATTCGCACGCCAAACTGAAGAAGTCGGTACCGCGCGCCAGCTCGCCGGGACCGCACTGTCCGAAGCGCTGCGAGACAGCAGGCGCCGAACTCTGTCGTTGGTCGAAGACCTCAGCGACGCGCAGTGGCAGGTGCCTTATCGACAGGGAATCAACCCGATTGCCTGGGAACTCGCACACCTGGCCTGGTTCGGGGAATTCTGGATTCTGCGTGGGCCTCATCACACCAGCCACGATGGGCTCATCCACGCCGCGCAGTCCGCACGCATCGCCGCGCCGGACGCTCTGTTCGATTCGGCTCGGCTCGCTCACGCCCAGCGCTGGCACGTCCAGCTGCCGACCCGAGGCCAGGTGCTGGCGATGCTGGAAGAGCAGTTGCAGTGCTGCTTGGCGGCCTTACCGGCCGATGGTGGGGATGAGGCGCTGTACTTTCATCGCCTGACCCTGTTTCATGAGGACATGCACGCCGAGGCACTCACGTGGCTGCGGGCGGCCCTGGGCTATCCGGTACCACCCAAGGTGGCTTTGTCACCCGTACCCAGGGCGACGTCAGTGGGGCTACCGGGTGGCGAGATTCAGTTAGGCTGGCCTGCCAGCCGACACGGATTTGCTTTCGACAATGAGTTGCCAGGCCGACGCGCGCAATTGCGTCCTTTCGAAATCGACAGCCAGGTCGTGACAGTTGGCCAGTTCTTGGAGTTCGTCGAAGCGGGTGGCTATGGCAATGAAGCACTCTGGCCTGTCGAAGCTTCTGGGTGGTATGTAGCGAATCGCCCAACCCTCCCTGCGCGGTGGCGCCGATTGGATGATGGCGACTTGCAACAGCGTTGGTTTGATCGATGGACCTTGCTGGTTCCAGATCTGCCCATGCTCCATGTCAATGCCTTCGAGGCCCAGGCCTATTGCGAATGGGTGGGTCGTCGGCTGCCGACAGCCGCGGAATGGGAGCACGCAGCAACGTCCTCTGAGGRTGGCCGCTTCCGGTGGGGTCACAGTGTTTGGGAGTGGACCGCCAACGCCTTCACGCCGTATGCCGGGTTCTGCCCGGGCCCGTACAAGGACTATTCGCAGCCCTGGTTCGATACCCACCGTGAGCTGAGGGGCGGCTCGTTCGCGACCCACCAACGCATGCACGATGCGCGCTACCGCAACTTCTTTACGGCCGAGCGAACCGACGTTTTTGCCGGGTTTCGTACCGTGTCAAGGGGTTGAACACCTCTCTCGACCAGTGGATGCCCGACGGCAGGCGGCCACGTCTGTGGTCGAGCGATCTTGCTACCTGGGCTGCCGCTTCAGCCGGTTGCGGCTGTAGACCTCATAAGGTTTGCCCGGCGGTGCCAACTCAAACGTCTCGACGAACTCGTCGTCACCGTTGAACTCGTAGGTCTCTCGGGCCTTCCAGGTGTTGCTGAAGTTCTCGAACGACTCGCTTTCGAACACCATGGGAAGTGTGTCGGGTGCACTGACCTGGCGGTATGTGTTCACAAAGCCTTCGACGTGGAACTGGCGAAGCACGATCAGCTTTCTTGCCTTGTCGTAGCTGAACATCGACATGTGCTCGTGCACCTCGTCGGGCTTGTTGGCCTCGCGTGCGGGGTATCGAGAGAGGTTGCTTTCCTGGAGATAGCGCCCCCGCATGCTCGGGCTGTAGGTTCGAGCAACGGTGCCGTCGCCTGACTGCCCAGATGCCGTACCCGCCCAACTCCCGAGAAACCGTGCCAGCGGCGCGAGTGGGTCGGCTTTGGCCTCGGTCTGTGCGGCCGCGGGGAATGCGGCGGTCATCAGAAACAGCGAGGTCGCCAACAACGAGGCGCTTGCCTTGAAGCAGTTGTGCATGGCTGTTTGTGGCGCGAGTTTGGCTCGGGTGAGCCGTCCTGCCGATGTTACGTCGCTGCGCCAGCTTCACAAAGAGTTGCCGAGCCTTGCTCGATTCCACAAGAGACTGCGGAGTCGATGACGGTAACCTTTGCGGCCGCACCGCAGAGCTGCTTCATGTCGGGGTGGCGGCCTCGCTCCGACCGGAGTTCCAGAAGACGGACTGCATCCCCGATGAGCAACATCGAAGAGACCGCGTACCCCAGGTTGCGCGACGACATCTCTCCGCACGAACTCGACCAGCTCTACACGCCGAGCGTCAGGGAGCGCAAGTTCGTCGCGGACGTGTATCGCAGGCCATTGCCGCAGTCCTGCTTGATGTTGCAGCTGAAGCTCGTTCAGCGTTTGGGCTATTCGGTGCCGCTCGCGAGCGTCCCGCTGCCTATCGTTGCGCACGTGTGCAAGAGGCTGAAGGTCTCTCGCCCCACCAAAGAAGTGCTCGCTCGGTACRATGCTTCCGGCGAAAAGCCCCGTCATCAGAAACATGTACTGTCAGCACTCGGCTTGCGGGAGCTAGACCAGAGCGCGCGCAAATGGATAGTCGAACGCGCCGAGGCCTCGGCGCGAACCAAACAGGAGCTCCCCGACATCATCAACGCGTTGTTGGAGGAGTTGGTCAAGCAACGGTATGTTCTTCCCGGGTTCAGCTATCTGGATCGCGTTGCGCAGACTGCCCGCGATAGGGTCAATACGGCCATCTACGAGCGAACGTCGGCCGAACTCGATGCGCCAAAGCGTGCCCGATTGGATGCCTTGCTCAGCGCCGGCGGTGAAAAGAGCGATTGGGATCGCCTCAAGYGTGAGCCTGGTCGTCCAACTGCGAGGGAAGTCGCGACCTTTCTTCATCACATCCGTTGGCTGCGGGAACAAGCTAGTGGATTGCCCGATCTGCACGATGTCGCTGCAACCAAGCGCGCTCAGTTCACGCTAGAGGCCAGGGCGCTCGATGCGACTGAGATGCGATCGCTGGTTGAGCGCAAACGCTACACGCTCGCTGTCTTGCTGATTCAGTCCCAGTTGCGCAAGTCGACAGACGACGTCGCAGAGATCTTTATCAAGACCGTTCGCAAGCTCGATGGGGACGCGAACAAGCGCTTGCAAGAGTACCGGCTTGAGCACGCTCGGCAGGTCGACCGACTGGTGGGGCAGCTGCGCGACGTATTGACGGCCTATGACCTAGGTGATCCAGGGGCAGATCGGTTGACGGCCATCGCTGGTGTCTTGGTGGACGAACCACAGCAGCTCATCGAAGAATGTGATGAGTACATGGCCTATGCGGACAACAATTACTTCCCGTTCATGCTGAAGCCGTACCGTGTCAAGCGGGCGCTGCTGTTCGAGTGCTTGGACGTTCTGCAGCCGCAGGCGACCTATCGCGAAGACGCATTTGCTTCGGCCCTGACCTGGATGCTGAAGTACCGAAACAGCCACAAGGAGTACTTGGTCGTTGGCCCGGCCGCCGTGCTTGATCTGAGATGGGTGCCGGCGAAGTGGCGACACCTGATCGTTGGCAAGGATTCAAACGATCTCCAACATCTTCATCGCAAGTACTTCGAACTGTGCCTGTTCAGCCGACTTCACGAAGAATTGCAGTCGGGGGATTTGTTCGTCCCGAACAGCGAGCAGTACGACGACTATCGCGAGCACTTCATCGGTGAAGAGGCGTTCCGGTTGGAACTACCCAGCTATGTTGAGATGCTCGAGTTGGCACCGGATGGGCAGAGCTTCGTCGCCGGGCTCAAGGCGAAGTTGATCGCACAGGCTGAGGAGACCGATCGAGGGTTCCCAAAGAACGACGCAGTCGCCTGGGGGCCAAGCGGCCTAGTCATCCGCAAGAGTTCCAGCGACGCACCGCCTGACGGACTGGAATCTCTGGATCAATCTATCAACGAAGGCCTCGGTCATGTGAACGTCCTGGAAGCGTTGATTCAGACGGAAGGCTGGCTGAACTTACACAAGCTGTTCGGCCCCTTATCTGGCTTTGAATCGAAGCTGGATGATCCGATGGCACGATTCATTGCCACGCTGTTTTGCTACGGATTCAACATGGGCGCAAGTCAGACGGCGCGCAGCCTCAAGGGCTTCAGCCGTAAGCAGATCGCTTGGCTCAACCTGCGGCACGTCACGGAGGAGCGTCTGGACAAGGCGATCCTGAAGACCGTCAACGCATACAACCGGTTCGCGCTGCCGAAATATTGGGGCTCGGGCAAGTCGGCATCGGCCGATGGYACGAAGTGGTCGATGTACGAGAAGAACCTGCTGTCCGAGTACCACATTCGCTATGGCGGCTACGGCGGCATCGGCTACTACCACGTCTCGGACACTTATATCGCGCTGTTCAGCCACTTCATTCCTTGCGGCGTCTACGAGGCGATTTACATCCTTGATGGCCTCATTCGCAACGAGTCTGACATCCAACCCGACACCGTACACGGCGACACCCAGGCACAGAACACGCCAGTCTTCGCGCTGGCCTACCTGCTGGGGATCGACCTGATGCCTCGTATTCGCAACATCAAGGACCTGACGTTCTTCAAGGCCGGTCGAGAGGTGCGGTACGAGAATATCCAACCGTTGTTCCGTGGCGAAGTCATCGATTGGGATTTGATTGAGCGCCACTTCGAGGACATGCTGCGCGTGGCTGTGTCGATCAAGGCAGGGATGATCACGCCGTCCACGCTTCTTCGTCGGTTGGGTAGCAAAAGCCGCAAGAACAAGCTGTACTTCGCGTTCCGCGAACTTGGTCGCGTGATCCGTACGATGTTCTTGCTGCGCTACATCAGCGATCCACAGCTGCGGCGCACGATCCATGCGGCGACCAACAAATCAGAGGAATTCAATCAGTTCGCGCAGTGGGCCTTCTTCGGCGGGGAGGGCGTCATCGCCGAGAACGTTCGGCACGAGCAACGCAAGGTCGTCAAGTACAACCACCTGGTGACCAACATGCTGATTCTGAACACCGTGCACCGAATGTCGAAGGTCTTGAGCGACCTACAAAGCAGCGGCAAGTTCACGATCGACGCGAAGCTTGCAGCAGCCTTGTCGCCGTATCGCACGTTTCACCTCAATAGGTATGGCGTCTATCCCATGGACCTGACTGCGCCAGTAGAGGCAATGAACTTGAAGGTCAAAATTCTTTGACCTGACAATAAGTTAGGTCACTTTTTGGCGAAAAAATCGCGAATCCCGGCCAACCCTCTTGCTGGAGCGCGAAAGCGCTGGCTCCTACAGTGACGGTCAGTACGTGCTCGTCCGGCATGGCATGCGCCTGGACCTGTTCGTAGTAGTCGAGCACCTTCAGTCGTTCCGCTCTCAACTCTTGCTGGACGGCGGCCCGAATGGCCGCCGCCATGTCGATGCTCAGCGTTGCGCTATGCGCATAGACCAAAATGGTGTCCCGAGCTACCAGTGTTGCCGGGCATTCCGTCGCGATTGCAGTGACCAACTCAGAGAAGCGATGGACGATGTGTTCACAGCCGCGTCGACCAAGGACGCGCTCCGCATCGATCAGTCGGTCTACTTTAATGAACAGAAG
>NZ_JBFUGE010000381.1:0-5848 GCF_056403075.1 Ideonella sp. P3_A4
CTTCGCCCGCCTGGTCAATCTGAGCCAGAACCCGCTCGCCCTCGTCCGGTGTGTGCAACTGCGCCATCAGCGCCTGGCGCTGCCGAGCGCTGAGCTCGTGCAACCGCTTCAACCACCGCTTCCAGTCTTGTTCCTGCATCGCCTTCTCCAGGGAACCCGGCTTGCCGCCGTCTACCTGGCACGATGCACTTCCACTGGCTCATGGCCTGCGCCTGTCACTACTCAATGCGCAAAGAGCCTTTTTCTTGGGCGGTGCGCCTGGCGCGTTGATCAGTCGCGCACGCAATCCACGCAATAGCGCTTGTCGCCGTTCGGTAGGTCTTCCGCCACCAGGCCGTGCACGTCGGTGTCAAAGCCGGGGAAGGCCTTGTTGAAGGCGCGTGTGAAACGCAGGTAATCGACGATCTTCTTGTTGAAGCGCTCACCCGGAATCAGCAGCGGGATGCCCGGCGGGTAAGGCGTCAGCAGCGAGGTCGTGATGCGGCCCTCGAGCTTGTCGATCTCCACCCGCTCGATACGACGGCGCGCGATGTTGGCGAACGCGTCGCTGGGCTTCATCGCCGGCTGCAGGTCCGACAGGTACATCTCGGTCGTCAGGCGGGCGATGTCGCCCTTGGCGTACATCTCGTGGATGCCATTGCTCAGGTCGGCCAGGCCCATGCGCTCGTAGCGCGGGTGGGCCGCGCAGAACTCGGGCAGGATGCGCCACAGCGGCTGGTTGCGGTCGTAGTCGTCCTTGAACTGCTGCAGTGCGGTCAACAGCGTGTTCCAGCGGCCCTTGGTGATGCCGATGGTGAACATGATGAAGAACGAGTACAGGCCCGTCTTCTCGACCACCACGCCATGCTCGGCGAGGAACTTGGTGACGATCGACGCCGGAATGCCCGTCTTGGCAAACTTGCCGGACATGTCCATCCCCGGCGTGATGATGGTGGACTTGATCGGGTCCAGCATGTTGAAGCCGGCCGCCATGGCGCCGAAGCCGTGCCACTTGGCATTGGCCTTCAGCACCCAGTCTTCCTGCTTGCCGATGCCTTCGTCGGTCARCTTGTCCGGGCCCCAGACCTTGAACCACCAGTCCTTGCCGTAGTCGGCATCGACCTTGCGCATCGCGCGGCGGAAGTCCAGCGCCTCACGGAGGCTCTCTTCGACCAAGGCGGTGCCGCCTGGCGGCTCCATCATCGCCGCCGCCACATCGCACGAGGCAATGATCGCGTACTGCGGCGAGGTCGAGGTGTGCATCAGGTACGCCTCGTTGAAGAGGTCGCGGTCCAGGTGCACAGTCTGCGACTCCTGCACCAACACCTGCGAGGCCTGGCTGATGCCGGCCAGCAGCTTGTGGGTCGACTGGGTCGCATAGACCATCGCCTGCTTCGGCCGCGCGCCGCCGCGCCCCATCGCATGGTAGGTGGCGTAGAACTTGTGAAACGCGGCGTGCGGCAGCCAGGCCTCGTCGAAATGCAGCGTGTCGACCCAGCCGTCGAGCTTGCCCTTGATCGTCTCGGTGTTGTAGAGCACACCGTCGTAGGTGCTCTGCGTGACGGTCAGGATCTTCGGCCGCACCGTCTTGGCATCCACGCCTTGCAGCAGCGGGTGCTTGGCGATCTTCTTCTGGATCGACGCCTTGGTGAACTCGCTCTCGGGGATCGGGCCAATGATGCCGTAGTGGTTGCGCGTCGGGGTCAGGAACACCGGCACCGCGCCGGTCATGATGATCGAGTGCAGGATCGACTTGTGGCAATTGCGGTCGACCAGCACCACATCGTCAGGCGCCACGTTGTGGTGCCAGACCATCTTGTTGCTGGTCGAAGTGCCGTTGGTGACGAAGAAGCAATGGTCGGCATTGAAGATGCGCGCCGCGTTCTTCTCGCTCGCCGCCACCGGGCCTGTGTGGTCCAGCAGCTGACCCAACTCTTCCACGGCGTTGCAGACGTCGGCCCGCAGCATGTTCTCGCCGAAGAACTGGTGGAACATCCGCCCGATCGGGCTTTTCAGGAAAGCCACGCCGCCCGAGTGGCCCGGGCAGTGCCACGAGTACGAGCCGTCTTGCGCGTAGTCGACCAGCGCGGCAAAGAACGGCGGCGCCAGCGAGCCGAGGTAGCTCTTGGCCTCGCGGATGATGTGGCGAGCCACGAACTCCGGCGTGTCCTCGAACATGTGGATGAAGCCGTGCAACTCGCGCAGGATGTCGTTCGGGATGTGCTGCGAGGTGCGCGTTTCGCCGTACAGATAGATCGGAATCTCGGCATTGCGGAACCGGATCTCCTCGATGAACTTGCGCAGGTTCAGCACCGCCGGGTCCAGCTCGGGGCCGGGGGTGAATTCCTCGTCGTCGATCGACAGGATGAAGGCGCTGGCGCGGCTTTGCTGCTGAGCGAACTGCGACAGGTCGCCATAGCTGGTGACGCCGATCACCTCGAAGCCTTCTTTCTGCATCGCCTCGGCCAGCGCGCGTATGCCCAGACCCGAGGTGTTCTCGGAACGGAAGTCCTCATCGATGATCACGATGGGAAAAGAAAAGCGCTGCATGGCGGCGGCCTCGGTTGGGCTGGCGGAAAATGGAAAGCGCGAAGTGTAGGGCCGATGAATGGCCCCAAGTTGACAAGTGGCGCCAAAACCAACAGGCGCCGCCACAGCAGGAGGCGACGATGAACTGGGACCATTCGACAGCCTGGTGGGTGGCCACCGGCGTGCTGGTGGCGCTGGAGCTGGTTACCGGCACCTTCTACCTCTTGATGGTGGCCATCGGCACGGCCGCCGGGGCGCTGGCGGCCCATGCCGGCCTGCCCTTCACCGGCCAGTTGGTGACGGCCGCGGTCATTGGCGGCGCCGGTGTGGCGTTGTGGCACCGCCGCCGGCTGAGCCAACCGGCCGGGCCGCGTGCCGCCGAGAACCCAGACCTGAACATCGACGTGGGCTCGCGCGTGCAGGTGCCCGCCTGGGGCGCCGACCGGCAGGCGCGCATCACCCACCGCGGCGCGGCCTGGAGCGCCCGCTACGCCGGCAGCGGCGTACCGACGCCGGGCGAGCATGTCATCGTCGCGGTCGAGGGCTCGCAGTTGGTGCTAGACCGCGCCACCGGCTGAATCCGTCCGACCACCGATCCACTTCAAGGAAGCCTGATGGAAATCGTTGCCCTGATCGTCTTCTTCATCGCAGTGCTGTTCATCGCACGCTCGGTGAAGGTGGTTCCGCAGCAGAACGCCTGGGTCGTCGAACGCCTGGGTCGCTACCACGCCACGCTGGCGCCGGGTCTGAACATCCTCGTGCCCTTCGTCGACCGCCTGGCCTACCGGCATTCGCTGAAAGAAATTCCGCTCGATGTGCCGAGCCAGATCTGCATCACCCGCGACAACACGCAACTTACCGTCGACGGCATCCTGTACTTCCAGGTGACCGACGCGATGCGCGCGAGCTACGGCTCGTCGAACTACATCCTGGCCATCACGCAACTGGCGCAAACCACGCTGCGCAGCGTGATCGGCAAGATGGAGCTGGACCGCACCTTCGAGGAGCGCGAGATCATCAACGGCTCGGTCGTTGCCGCGCTGGACGAGGCGGCGCTGAACTGGGGCGTCAAGGTGCTGCGTTATGAAATCAAGGACCTGACGCCGCCGGCCGCCATCCTGCACTCGATGCAGGCGCAGATCACCGCCGAGCGCGAGAAGCGCGCGCTGATCGCCGCGTCCGAAGGTCGCCGCCAAGAGCAGATCAACATCGCCACCGGCGAGCGCGAGGCCTTCATCGCCCGCTCAGAGGGCCAGAAGCAAGCCGAGATCAACAAGGCACAAGGCGAGGCCGCTGCGATTCTGGCGGTGGCTGAAGCCACGGCCGGCGCGATCCGCCAGGTCGCCGCGGCGATTCAGTCACCGGGCGGCGAGCAAGCCGTGCAGCTGAAGGTGGCCGAAAAAGCCGTCGAGGCCTATGCCCAACTGGCGCAGAAGAACAACACGATGATCGTGCCCGGCAACATGACCGAGGTGTCAGCGCTGGTGGCCAGCGCGATGGCCTTGATGCGCAGCCCTGCGACTCACCCAGCCAGCAYACGCTGAACTGGTCAATCCATGGGCTAGAATGCCCGGCTGCCTCTGCGGAGGGGTGGATGAGCGGTTTAAGTCGCACGCCTGGAAAGCGTGTGTGGGCTAATCCCCACCGCGGGTTCGAATCCCGCCCCCTCCGCCAATCAATATGCTGAAGGCCCCTTGCGATGTGCGAAGGGGCCTTTTTGTTTTTCTGTCCCGAAGCAGGTTGAATGCGAGACCAATCTATCGCAGCAGAGTTTGCGCAGGCAAAGAAAAAGCCGCCCGAAGGCGGCTTTCGCGTTGGGGGCTGAAGGGGATCAGCGCACCACAGCGATCTGCTCGCGCTTGTCACCCTTGTAGGTGAACAGGGTCAGCGCGCCGTTCTTGATGTCGCCCTTTTCGTCAAAGGCGATCGTGCCGGTCACGCCCTTGTAGCCACTGGTCTTGGCCAGCACCGGCAGGTACTTGGCGGGCTCGGCGGARCCGGCCTTGACCATCGCGTCGACCATCACCATCGTGGCGTCRTAGACGTACGGGGCGTAGATCTGCACRTCGGCGTTGAACTTCTTCTTGAAGTCGACCTTGAACTTGTCCATGGCCGTCTTCTGAGCGCCTTCGACGCCGCCGGCTTCCGCGCACACCACTTGGCCGTCGGCCATGGCRCCTGCGGCCAGCTTGGGCAGTTCGCCYGAGCAGATGCCGTCGCCACCCATGAACTTGGCGGTGATGCCCAGTTGCTTCATCTGGCGGATCATCGGGCCGGCCACCGCGTCCATGCCGCCGTAGAACACGACGTCAGGCTTGGCAGCCTTGATGCTGGTCAGGATGGCGGTGAAGTCCGTTGCCTTGTCGTTGGTGAACTCGCGCTTGGCGATCGCGCCGCCCTTTTCCTTCACGCCCTTTTCGAACTCGTCGGCCACACCYTGGCCATAGGCCGTGCGGTCGTCGATCACGGCRATCGTCTTGCCCTTGAGYTCGGTCACGGCATAACGGCCCAGCGTGCCACCCAGGTGCACGTCGTCAGCCACCACGCGGAAGGTGGTCTTGAAGCCTTGGCGGGTGAACTTGGGGTTCGTYGCCGAGGGGCTGATCTGCGGGATGCCAGCGTCGGAGTAGACCTTCGAAGCCGGGATGGAGGTGCCCGAGTTCAGGTGGCCGATCACGCCGTTGACCTTGGAGTCGACCAGCTTCTGCGCGGCAGCGGTGCCTTGCTTCGGGTCGCCTGCATCATCTTCAGCCAGCAGCTCGAACTTGACCTTCTTGCCGCCGATGGTCACGCCCTTGGCGTTGAGYTCATCGATRGCCATGCGGGCGCCGTTCTCGTTGTCCTTGCCCAGGTGGGCAATTGCACCGCTGGTCGGCCCCACATGGCCGATCTTGACGACCACATCTTCAGCCATCGCGGTGCCGGCAAACGCCAGGCTGATCGCGGCAACGCTCCAGTTCAGATTGAACTTCATAGAGGTCTCTCTCTCCGTCGTGGGTTGGCGGATGCGATGACGCCTGGCTTGTGGCCAAGCAGAGGCGCGCGGGCGTCGCCTCTCACCGGTCCTTTGGTATGACCCGCTGAAAAGTTAGGCGTTATTCGCCAAGGTAGGCGGCGCGGACCTTCGGGTCTGCCAGCAGTTGCTTGGCCGGCCCGCTCATGGTGACCTCGCCGGACTCCATGACGTAGCCGCGGTTGGCCAAGCTGAGCGCACGGCTGGCGTTCTGCTCGACCAGCAGCACGGTGGTGCCTTGCTTGTGGATCGTGTCGACGACCTCGAAGATCTTGTCGACCATGATGGGTGAGAGGCCCATGCTGGGCTCGTCGAGCAGCAGTACCT
>NZ_JBFUGE010000382.1:0-5839 GCF_056403075.1 Ideonella sp. P3_A4
TGCCGACATGGGCCGCGCGGGCCGGACTCAAGGGAAAACCCCGTGCAGCGACGCGGTTAGAGCGGACTCCGCCCCGGTTGCAGCCCCGCGCGGGGGCTGGCAGGTGCCTTCACGCGTACATGCCTGGCGGTAGCGGGCAGGTGCGGCGGCTCGGCGTTGTCTGCCGCGTCAGACAGTTGTCTGCCAATGCGTACGGCGTTTCAGGGGTCCTAGCCGCGCCGGACCGGTGACGCAGCGTCGGCCGTGTCGCGGGCGCCCAGCCCGAGGTGCGCGATCTTTTCGTAGAACGTGGCGCGCGAAATGCCCAGCAACTGCGCCGCGTTCGACTTGTTGCCGCGGGCAGCCACCAGCGCGCCCTGGATCGCCGTGCGCTCGGCGTCGGCCACTGCCTGGGCCAGCGACAGCGCCGCGCCCGCACTCGGCTCACTCGGGCTGTTCAGCGTCGGCAGCACCTGCTGGAAGTCGGTGGCCTCGAGCCGGCGCGAGTCGCTGAGCATCACTGCTTTCTCGATGACGTTGCGCAGCTCGCGGATGTTGCCGGGCCAGTGGTAGGTGCCCAGCACCGACAGTGCCTCTTCGGTCAGCTCGCGCTGCGGCAGCCCGGTGCGCTCGGCGATCTGCGCCAGGATCAGCTCGCACAGCGCGTCCAGGTCCTGCAGCCGCGAGCGCAGCGGCGGCAGGGTGATGGACAGCACGTTCAGCCGGTAGTAGAGATCGGCGCGGAACTTGCCGGCGCGCACCTGTTCCTCCAGGTCCAGGCTGGTGGCCGTGATCACTCGCACGTCGACCCGCAGCACGCGGTTCGAGCCCAGCGGTTCCACTTCCTGCTCCTGCAGCACGCGCAGCAGCTTGGCCTGCACGCCCAGCGGCATGTCGCCGACCTCGTCGAGGAACAGCGTGCCACCATCGGCGAGCTTGAACTTGCCGTCTCGGCCGCGGCGGTCGGCGCCGGTGTAGGCGCCGGGCGCAGCGCCGAAGAATTCAGCCTCCATCAGCGCCTCGGGAATGGCCGCGACATTCAGCGCCACGAAGGGCTTCAGGCTGCGCGGCGAGGCCGCGTGGATGGCATGCGCCAGCAGTTCCTTGCCGGTGCCGGTCTCGCCCTGCAACAGCACCGTGGCCTCGAACTGCGCAGCGCGCCGCGCCTGGCGCTTGAGCTCGACGCAGGCCGGGCTGGAGCCGCAGACGCTGGCGAAGGTGTAGCGCGCCTTGCGGCCTTCGGCAACGCGGCGCTGCGCGCTTTCGAGCTCGCTTTGCAGGTGCTCGAACTTGGCGACCAGCGGCTTCAGATACTGCACACGGTCGTACAGCACGAAGCCGACGGCGCCGATGATGCGGCCCTCTTCGTCGCTCACCGGCATGCGCGTGACGACGAACTGCTCGGCGCCGAATTCCAGGATGTCCAGCAGGATCGGCTCGCCCGTCTGCACCACCTGGCGCATCAGGCTGTTCGGGATGATGTCCTCGACCTCGCGGCCGAGCGCCTCCTCGGCCGAAGCCAGGCCGAGCTTCTTTGCATACTTCTCGTTGAGCCAGACCACGTGGGCCTGCGCGTCGATCGCAATGGCRCCTTCGCACAGCGACTCGAGCCGCGTGAACAGGGTCTGCATCGCCACGCCACGAACCTCGTCGGCGCTCTTGAACATGCGGTCACGCAACTTCATGGACTTGTCTCCGATCACCGTTCGAACGCGGTGACTTGTCTTGCTTCAGTCTCTGGATATTAGGTCGATTCGCGTCACCGTCGGCTCCTGCGTGAAGGAGCCTGAGGCTGCCGAATGGGAGCGCACCGCTGCCCGTCGCGCTGCTCAATGGCAGAGCGGATACCCGTGTGAGCACAGGTTTGTCTCCTGTCGTTGTTTGTTGTGCTTGACGGGTCGCGCGTCAGCGCGAACCCCGGGGACACCTGTTTCAGTGCCCTGCCGTCACAAAAGCACGGCACGTGCCATGCGCGCGTAGCCGGCCATTCAGCGCAGCCACCGTTGGGGGGCCCCCGCGGCGCCGCGGCCGGCAGGTGTCTGAAGAACCGGACTCGCTTCCGGAATCTCTGACGTTCCAGGCCGAGATCCGCATGACGGCACAAATGCACTGTCTGGAATGCCTGCCGCGCATAATCCGGCGGCAAGGGGAGACGATGAGCAACTGGAAGGTGCAGTCTCGCTTGACCGTGCTGCTGCTGGCAACGGTCGCACTTGTCGGCTTGGGTGGTACCTGGCTGCTGGTCGGCTTTGGCCACGCCGTTGACGCCATCGGCACCATCTACCAAGACCGGGTCGTGCCTGTGCAGCAGATGCACAGCATCGAGCAGACCTATCGGCGCGAGGTGGCCGACACCCTGGCGCTGTGGCGCGGCGGGATGGTCAACCCGGCCGATACCGCAGCACGCTTCGCCGCCACCGAGGCCCGCGTGCAACGCTTGTGGGCCGACTACAAGGCCACCGTCCTGGTGCCGCGCGAGCACGCGTTGATCCCAACGGCCGAACAAGACATGCAGCGCCTGACGCAGCTGCTGTCGCGTTTGCAGGAGCGCATCGAGGCCAAGGACATGGCAGGGCTGCAGCGCCTCGAGGCCGGCGAGCTCAAGCCCACCGTCGAATCGCTTGAAGGCACGTTGGACCGGCTGATCGACGTTCAGCGCGATGTGGCACGCGACGAGGCCGAGCAGGCGCCACGTGCCTACCGGCAGGCCGCGCTGGTTTCGGCGGGGCTGCTGATGCTGCTGCTGGCGGTCTGCGTCGGGCTTGCGGCCTGGGTGATTGCCCAGCATCTGCGCGAGCAACGCGCGGCCGATGCCCGCACCGCCCGCATGGAAAGCTTCTACCGCGCGTTGTCGCGCACCAACCAGTTGATCATCCGCAGCCTCTCCGAGCAGGCCCTGTTCGAGGAGCTGTGCCGCATCTGCGTTGAGACCGGCCACGCGCTGGTGGCACGCATCGACCAGCTCGATGGCCGGATGGCCACCCGCGTGGCCACCGCCGGCCCCGCCGCCCATGCGCTGTCGAGCCTGGCCGAGCGGTGGGACGTGACGGCGCCGGAACACGCGGGTTCGCTCGTGGGCCGCGTGCTCAACAGCGGTGGCGAGGCGATCTCGAACGACTACCAAGCCGACCCACGCGCCCTGCCCTACCAAGCCGTCGCGCAGCAAGGCGGCATACGCTCGGGGGCGGCCTTCGCGCTTCAACGCGCAGGCCAGGTCGTCGGGTCGGTCGCGCTGTTCGCGGCCGAGCCGAACTTCTTCGACCCGCCGCTGATCGAGCTGATCCGCGAGCTGGCGCAAGACCTGTCGTTCGCGCTCGACCGCATCGACCGCGACAACGAGATCCGCTCGCTCAACGTGCAGCTCGAAGACCGCGTGCGCGAGCGCACGGAGCAGTTGCAGTCGCTGGTGCGTGAGCTGGAGCGTTCGCGCGACGAAGCCCAGGCCGCCACGCACGCCAAGGGCGAATTCCTGGCCAACATGAGCCACGAGATCCGCACGCCCATCAATGCGGTGCTCGGCCTGACCGATCTGACGCTGCGCACCCAGCTCGACGAGCGCCAGCGGAATTACGTGTCGAAGACCCACCTGGCCGCCGACGCCTTGCTTCAGCTGCTGAACCGCGTCCTGGACTTCTCGAAGATCGAGGCCCAGCGGCTGGAGCTGGAAGCCGCCCCCTTCGATCTGTGCGCGCTGTTCGACCAGGTGTCGGCCATCGTCGCCGAGAAGGCCAACAGCAAGGGACTGGCGCTGCGCATGGTCTGCAGCCCCGAGCTGCCGGCCCGGCTGGTCGGCGACGCGCAACGCCTGCGCCAGGTCCTGGTCAACCTGTGCAGCAACGCGGTCAAGTTCACCCGGTCCGGTGAAGTGGTCGTGCAGGTGCAGCCTGCCAGCCGCGCCAGCGACGACGCCGGCCGCTGCGCGCTGCGGGTCAGTGTGCGCGACACCGGCATCGGCATGACCGATGTCCAGGTGGCGCGGCTGTTCCAGCCGTTCATGCAGGCCGACGTATCGACCTCGCGCGAATACGGCGGCACCGGGCTGGGCCTGGCGATCAGCAAGCAGCTCGTCGAGCTGATGGGCGGCCACCTCGAAGTGAGCAGCCGCCCCGGCGAGGGCAGCGAGTTCAGCTTCACGATCGAGATGGCGCTCGAAGGGGTTCGGTCGGGTACCGACCTCGAAGAGCGCGTGGCCCAGATGGAGGCCGGCTCGCCGCTGGAGCAGCTGCACGGGCGCCGCGTGCTGGTCATCGACGACAACGAGCTGAACCAGATCGTGGCCGGCGACCTGCTGCGCGAAGTGGCCGGCATGTACGTGGTGCTCGCCTCCAGCGGCCCGCAAGCCCTGGACGCCGTGCAGCACGAGCRCTTCGACGTCGTGCTGTGCGACGTGCAGATGCCTGGCATGGACGGCTACGAGGTCACCCGCCGCCTGCGCGACATGCCGGCGCTGGCCGATCTGCCGATCGTGGCGCTCACGGCACACGCCTCAATGCGCGACCAGGACCTGTGCCGCGCGGCAGGCATGAACGAATACGTCACCAAGCCTTTTGATCCCCAGCAGCTGTTCCGCGTGATCGCGAGCGTGCTGGGCCCGGGCGGCCAGGCGCAGCAGTCCCCGGCAGCCAGCCTCGCCACCCGCAGCGGTGTGCTGATACAGCTGGGGCTGGACCGCTGCCTCGGCCGGCGCGAGCTGTACGACAAGATCGCCTCGCGGTTCGTCAAGGACAAGTCGGGCCTGCCGACCGAGATGTCCGCATTCCTGGCCACCGGCCACATCGAGCAGGCGACCACGCTGGCGCACAACCTGGTGTCCACCGCGGGCACCTTGGGCGCCCTCGCCTTGTCCAACCTGGCGCGCCGGCTGCAGGACGAATTCGATGCCCGTCGCGCCGAGCACTACCTGCCGCTGCTGCAAGAGCTTTCGGCCGAACACCAGCAGGTCATCGCGGCCCTCGTTGCCTACCTGGGGGTGACGGCCGACGCCGCGGAACAGCCGGTGCGCGATGTCGCCGCATAAGATGGCCGCGTGAGTTCCGCTGCCACGCCACCGTCGTTTTCCACCGCCGAGGTGGCGCAGCGGCTGGGCGTCTCGGCGCCGACCGTCCAGCGCTGGGTCGATCAGGGTTACATCAAGGCCTGGAAGACCGTGGGCGGCCACCGCCGCATTGACGCGGCGAGCGTCGAGAGCTTCCTGGCCAACCAGCAATTGCAGGCCGTCACCCGGCCGGCAGCCAAGACGCCAGCGCCCGCCGGCCCGTCGGTGCTGGTGGTGGACGACAACCCCGACGACCGCGACCTGCTGAGCACCCTGGTCGAGGCCACGCTGCCGAACGCCGTCGTCCAGGTGGTCGAGAACGGCTTCCAGGCGCTGGTCGCGATCGGCCGCGTGCCGCCGGACATCCTGCTCACCGACGTCGTGATGCCGCACATGAACGGGCTGGAGATGCTGCGCGAGTTGCGACTGGCGCGAACCCCCGGACCGCGCTCCATCGTTGTCGTCACCAGCCTGGGCTCGGAGCGGCTGGCCACCCTCGGCGGTTTGCCCGACGGGGTGTGCCTGATCCACAAGCCAGTCGCCCCGGATGCCCTGGCCAACGCGCTGCGGACCTGCCTTGAGCCGCCAAATATAAACGAATAAAACGCTTAATTCGAACAAATCGAAAGTCGATAACTCACTAACGTCGGCCCTGTTGGCTTGGCGTTCGACTGACGATTTGGGAGAACAAGCGTGTTTGATGACGGCTTCGTCGATTGGCTGAAGGCCCGCTCTGCGGCGGTGGTGTCCGCCATGGGCGCCTCGGCCGTCCTCGGATTCGGCGGCTGGAGCGTCGGGCCAGCCCTGGCCGCGGCAGCGCTGCTG
>NZ_JBFUGE010000383.1:0-5823 GCF_056403075.1 Ideonella sp. P3_A4
CTGTGCCCGCGCTCGTCCACTACGCGCTCACCGCGCACGGCCGCTCGGTGCTGCCGCTGGCGGAGGAAATCCGTCGTTGGGGCATGGCTCATCAAGCCGCGCACGCAAGCCATGTTCAGCCGGACGGCGTGGTCGACGTGCGCGCAGTTTGCGACGCGGCGCTGCCCCTGGCGACCAGGTCGGCAGCACACAAGGTCGGCGCACCGACCAAGTAGCGGCTACGCGAGGCGCCCCTCGGGCTAAGGAGCCGCTACCTCTTTTGCCGCGGAGCCACCACCGTTGGATCCAGCGTGGTGGTCACTGCGGTCGCCGGCGGCTTGGGCACCGGTACCGCCTGCTTGGGCTTCTTCGATTCCTTGTTGCCGTGTTGGCGCTTGCTCATGTCATCTCCTTCAGTGGACGGGATCAGGCAGTTCTTTCAAAAAGCGCGGCCCGAGCACTCGACGTGGGGCCAACGCGACGAGGCTAAGGGCTCGATGGGCCAGCGTCTGTCTGTTGGCGTACCCAGCGGGGCCGCTCTTCAAAGCGGTGGGCGGCCGCCGCATGGCTCAACTCGGTTCCCTCGATCGCAGCAGATCTTGCAGCAGCGCCAGTTGCTGGCTTTGCATCGCCAGCAGCTCATGCCATTGGCCTTCGCGCAGCTGATCGATCTTGTCGTGCAGCAGCATGATCTCGAGCTCGGCCTTCAGGTTCACCTCGTAGTCGTGCTCGGCGTTCAACCGGTCTTTCTCTGACTGCCGGTTCTGCGACATCAGGATGATCGGCGCCTGGATCGCTGCCAGCATCGACAGGAACAGGTTGAGCAGGATGTAGGGATAGGGATCGAAGCTCGCCCCTTGTCGCGCCAACACCCAGGAGTTGAGCACCACCCAGACCACCATCGTGAAGCCAAACAGCGCGATGAAGACCCACGAGCCGCCGAAGCGTGCCACCGCGTCGGCAGCGCGCGCGCCAAGCGTCGAGGCGGCGCCCAGTTCCGGCGGCAGAACTCTGGCGATGTGGCGTCGTTCGGCCACGTGGCGAGCCACTTTCTGAGTGCGCTCGTCCAGCGTGGCGTAGGGCACGCCGAGCAGCTTGGCGGCGATTTCGTGGGCGCTTCGCATGGGGTTGGTGGCGGCCGCGGCGCTGGCTGTTGAAGCAAGCGCCGCGGTCGTGCCGCGCAGGTGCTATCGCGCCTTCACCATGCCGTCATCGCCTGACAGCACGATCTCGACACGGCGGTTCATCTGGCGACCTGCCGCTGTCATGTTGCTGGCCACCGGGTAGGCGTCTCCATACCCGCGTGTGCTCAGCCGCCCGGCGACCACCCCTTGGTCGACGAGCGCGTCGCGCACCGCCATGGCACGCCGTTGCGACAGATCGACATTGGCGTCTTGATTGCCCTGGCTGTCGGTGAAGCCCTCGATCAGCGCCGTGCGCTTCGGGTACTGCTTGAAGAATGCGACCAGCTTGCTCATGTCGCGTTGACCGGCTCCGCGCATCTCGGCGCGGTTGGTGTCGAACAGCACGTCGCCGAGCGAGACGATATCGCCGCGATCGGTCTGCTTGGCGTTCATGTCCCTGAGCTGGATTTCCAGGTCGGTTGCGCGCGCCTTGTCCTGCACGGCGCCGGCCTTCACCACCGCGAGCTCGACGGTCTTGTCCTGCGTGGTCTGCCGGGCAACTGCCACGGCGATGCGGGCTCGGTCGGTCTCGTCACGCGCCTTGGCAGCATCGGCGCCAGTCTTGGCCGTCGCGCTGACCTTCTCCCAGGTCTTCGTGGACGAGGTTTCGCGGGCGATTGCCACCCGCTGCTGCGCCAGGTAGGCCAGATGGTCGACAGTGCCCTGCTTTTCGCGCTTCGTCCACGCCGCATCGGCCGTTCTCAACGCCTCGCCGGCCTGCGCCATCTCGGTCGGCGCCATCAGCGTGGACTGCGGGTCGGCCTGCAAGGCGCTGTAGCTGGCATGGGCGCGGTCCAGGGTCGGGTTCGGCTCGGCCACGGTGCTGCAACCAGCCACCAAGGCGATGACGGCGGCGCTCGCCAGCAGGCTGCGCATGGGCCATGTATTCATTGAGGGCGTGTTCATTGGATACCTCCTGAAACCGGGCGACCGGCCTTGCGTTCAAGCTCTTCACGCTGCGCACGCGCGTCAAGTTGCGCTGCATCGGCCGCGGTGCGGGCCTTGGTCGACTGCGTCTTGGCAATCGCGAGCTGGGCATCGGTGTGGGCTTGCTCCGAGAAGCGCAGCGCCACGTCGTAGTCCTTGTCGGCCATGGCCTTGCGGGCTGTCGCCAGCTTGTCGTTGGCCAGGCGCAGCTCGGTCGGGGCATAGGCCTGTGCTCCGGCGGTATTGGCCGCTTCGACCGAGGCCGTGGCCACGGTCATCTGAACGGTGGGCGGCGGTGAGGTGGACGCGCAGCCAGCGATGGCGAGCGTCATGGCGCCGGCCACAGCCAGCGCGATGGGCGACAGCAGGTATCGGGATGTCATTGAAGACTCCTCGTTGGGATTGGTGGACGGGGTGCCCGGCGACAAAGCGAGTTGTCGATGCGGGCAAGTAGACGGCGGCTGCACCCGTGAGGCAGACGTGGCCCAGCGAGCGCTGTCAGTCTGGCGCCGCTGACAGACCAGACTGAGGCCTGCGCCGGTGCGCGTCTGTCTGCCACCGCACCCAGGCGCTGTGGCTCAGGCAGACAGGGCCTGGATCAAGCTTGCGGCGTTGGCCGGCTTGACGAAGTGTTGATCGAAACCGGCGTCCCGAACCGCCTGTCGCTCCTGCTCACCGTCTGAACCCGTCAGCGCAAACAGCAGCGTGGCGGTGCCGTGCGTGTGCATGCGCAGGCGGCGCGCAACCTCGCAGCCGTTGATGTCGGGCAGATCGAGGTCGAGGATGACGACGTCGGGTTGCGCCCGCGCCACTTCGTCGAGCGCTGACTGGCCGGTGAACGCCAGCGCGACCGAGTGCCCTTCAGCTTCCAGCAAGGCCTGCATCGACTCGGCTGAGTCGCAGCTGTCGTCCACCAGCAGCACGCTTCGCTTGATGACCCGGGTGGGCGCGATGCGTTGCACGATCTCTTCCACCGCCGGGCCGTCGGCCGCTGGCAAGGTCACCACGAACTCGCTGCCATGGCCCAAGCCGTCGCTGTAGACCGAGACCCGGCCACCGTGCAGTTCCACCAGGCTGCGGACCACCGACAAGCCGATGCCCAACCCGCCATGGTCGTTCGCAGGCGATTGCTCGTGCTGGACGTAGAGATCGAACACCGAGCCGATCAAGGCCGGTGCGATGCCCATGCCCTCGTCGCGGATCGAAATGGCGACCTCGCCGTTGTTGTTGTCGGGGCGCACACCGATCTCGATCACCCCGTCTGCCCGGCTGAACTTGGCGGCGTTGTGCAACAGGTTGCTGAACACCTGGGTCAGGCGCACCGTGTCGCCCTGCACCCACACCGGGCCGGTAGGGCCCTTGTGCCGCACGCAAAGTCGGTTGGTGTCGATCAACACCTGGTTGGCATCGACGGCCGATTCGATCACCTCGCCAATCCGGATCGCATCCGACTGCAGGCGGAGCTTGCCAACGTTGATGCGCGAGACGTCGAGCAGATCGTCGACCAGACGCGCGATGTGGTTGACCTGGCGCTCGATGACGGCAACCGCATTCAGCTCGGCAACAGGCCCGCCGGCACGCTGCAGCGCCAACAGGGCCGTGGCCGCCCGGATGGGCTGCAAGGGGTTGCGAAGCTCGTGCGACAACATCGCCAGGAACTCGTTCTGGGCCCGCGACGAGCGAAGCAACTCCAACTGCTCGAGCTTGCGGCCGGTGATGTCGTGCGAGACGCCGGCGAAGCGTGGCCATGGCCCGGCGTGCCCGACGACGAGCAGTGCCTTCTCGGCAATCCAGCGTTGCGCGCCCGAGCACAGCGTCGTCCGGTATTCCAGGTCATAGCCTTCGCCCAGCCCCAGCTGGGCAAACGAAGCCTGCAACAGGTGCTGATCGTCAGCATGGACGGTCCGCAGCCACTGCTGCGAATCGGCATACAGCGCGCCGGCATTGCGCAGCCAGTCGCGTTCGTAGGCGGGGCTCACATAGAGAAAACGGTCGCTGTGCGGCTCGTAGACCCAGAGGACATCGGTCAGCGTCGCGGCCAGTTGGTGAATCGGCTCGGTGCTTGCATTGATGCTCAGCGCAACCGCCTGCGACGGACGGGTCGGCGCGCCTGCCAAGAGCAGGGCCCGAAGCCCTGGTGCCGGGCGCCGGGCTCGCAGCGCCGCCCAGCCCAGGCTGTGCAGGCCGGCCTGAAAACCGGTCGCGCTTGCGACCGCCGTGCATTCCAGCCTGTCCGATGAATCGGTGGTGGGTGGAAATCGCAATGGGATCGAGATCGACATGGTGCACCTGCGCTTGCTTGATGGGGGGCCGCACAGTCGCGGATCAGCTCGTGATGTTTCTCAAGGAAACGATGGGCCGCTCCCGAGTTCCTTGATCCCCTCGGGGGCGGACTCGGCTTGCCGAGTCCTGGGGCATTCATAAGCCATGGGTCGAGGCCGGGGCGCTTGGCTTGAACGCAACCGCAGCCTTTGGGGCTATCCTGCGTTGCCACCACAGCGGTTTTCTGTGCGCTGTCGCACAGACGCAGACGCCGGCTCTCAAATAGCTTGCTGACCAATGGCCACCAAGGAACCCAGCCGCAGTACGAGCAGTACGACGCGCCGGCAGAGCGCGGGTCGCAAGCTGGCCTCGCGCCTGCTGACGGATGCCTGGTTCGGCGCAGGAGCCCCCATGACGATCCAGCAAGACATCGACGCCCTGCGGATTCGCATCGACAAGGTCCAGGCCGAGTGCGATGCCTGGCGCGTGGCCGGGACGAAAGAAAAGTACCTCGAGGCCTTTTTCCTCGTCGAGGCGCTGACCTTGCAGCTCGACGAGTGCCTGAAGCACCTGAAGGACGAACTGCCGACCCCATGACGCGGCAGCATCTCTCTCGCTGAGCAGCACGGATCGGCTGGCGTACCGGGCTCCAGGCGTCTTGCCATGGCGATGGCCTCAGCCGCTCGACCGGCTCCTGCCGCTCCTGGCGGCCAAGTCTGTTCGTTGGTGAACATATGGAGTACGCTGAAGCTTCTTCATTCGGCGTGCGCCGCCGGTCCTGCCCGGTTGGCGCCTGCCTGACTGCTGTTTCACCGGCCGGACCTTCATGAACGCACAGACCGATCCCCGTCGGAATCAGCTGCTGGCCGCGCTGCCCGAAGCTGAATGGCAACGCTGGCTGCCGCAGCTGGAATGGGCAGATCTGCCGCTCGGCCAGGTGATGTACGAGTCCGGTCGGCCCTTGAGCCACGTGTACTTTCCCACCACCGCGATCGTGTCGCTGCTKTAYGTGATGGAAGACGGCGCGTCGGCGGAGATTGCCGTGGTYGGCAACGARGGCATCGTCGGCATYTCGCTGTTCATGGGCGGTGRSTCCACSCCCAGCCGCGCGGTGGTGCAAAGCGCAGGCGAAGGTTTTCGCCTGAAAGCCAGTTTGATGAAGGAAGARTTCAACCGCGCCGGCCCGGTGATGCACGTGCTGCTGCGCTACACCCAGGCCCTGATCACSCAGATGGCGCARACGGCCGTCTGYAACCGCCACCATTCGCTCGAYCARCAGCTGTGCCGCTGGCTGCTGCTGAGCCTGGACCGGCTCGAAGGCACCGAGCTGGTGATGACGCAGGARCTGATCGCCAACATGCTGGGCGTGCGCCGCGAAGGCGTCACCGARGCAGCGTTGAAKCTGCAGAAGCTCGGCCTGATCAGCTACGCGCGCGGGCRCATCAAGGTGCTGGATCGCCCCGGCCTGGAG
>NZ_JBFUGE010000384.1:0-5800 GCF_056403075.1 Ideonella sp. P3_A4
ATCCTGGGCCGCGGCATGTGGCCGATGCAAAAGCCGATGCAAAACGCATGGGCTGGCAACACGGCCGCCACGGCGGGCACGGATGAAGGCACAGGCAGCCTGGACTTTCTGGTGCCCAAGGGCGCGGGTCGGTTCCACTTCGTCGGCGGCGCGCGCTTTGTGCATGGCAGCGCCATGCCCCAAGAGATCGTAGTTCCGGTGATAGTGGTGAAGGAGAGTGACACCGAAAAGGCCAAGACGCGGCAGGTGGAAGTGAGCCTGCTCGGGTCTAGCAACAAGGTTGTCACCAACAAGCAGCGCTTCGAGTTCATCCAGACCGAGGCGGTGTCTGAGCGCGTGCTGCCGGTGACGCTGCTGCTGTCCATCCGCGATGGCGACCAGTCCATCAGCGATGAACAGATCCTGACCTTCGACAGCACCTCACCGATGCTCGACGAGCGCAAGCGGTCGGTGATGCTGACCCTGGCGGCAGGCAGCTACGACCGCACCAAGGACTACTTTCTGGTCGCGCGCGACGCGAAGACCAAGGCAGAGGCCTGGCGGGCGCCGCTGCGCATCGACCTGGCTTTCAGCAATGACTTTTGAGGGCCACCATGGCTGAAAACACCGCACCGGCGCAGGCCGCCACCATCGACCCGGGCCTGGACAAGCTGCTCAACGAGCGCTTTGCCGGGCGCGTGGTGCGCAAGGACCTGACGAAGCTGATCAAGGAAGGGGCCAACGTTCCCGTCTACGTGTTGGAGTACCTGCTGGGCATGTACTGCGCATCAGACGACGCGGAAACCATCCGCGCTGGCCTGGTCACCGTCAAGAATGTGTTGGCCGAGAACTACGTGCGGCCCGACGAGGCCGAGAAGGTCAAGAGCAAGATCCGCGAGCGCGGCTCATTCAAGGTGATCGACAAGGTCACCGTGAAGCTGAACGAGAACCGCGATGCCTACGAGGCGCTGCTGTCCAACCTGGGCATCAAGAACGCCGAGGTGCCGGACTCCTACGTGCGGCAGTTCGAGAAGCTGCTGGTAGGGGGCATCTGGTGCATCGTGACGCTGCAGTATCGGTTCGAAGAGAACCAGAAGACCTCGCCCTTCGTGGTGTCGGACCTGAAGCCGATCCAGATGCCAAACATGGACATGGAGGAATTATTCGCTGGCCGGAAGGGGTTCACGGAAGAGCAGTGGATTGACGCGCTGCTGCGCTCGACAGGCATGGAGCCGACGTGCTTCAAAGAACGGGTGAAGTGGCACCTGCTGGCGCGGATGATTCCGCTGGTGGAAAACAACTACAACCTGTGCGAGCTGGGGCCGCGCGGCACGGGCAAGAGCCACATCTACAAGGAGATCAGCCCGAACTCCATCCTGGTGTCCGGTGGCCAGACCACGGTGGCCAACCTGTTCTACAACATGAGCGCCCGCAAAGTGGGTCTGGTGGGCCTGTGGGACGTGGTGGCCTTCGACGAGGTGGCCGGCATCAACTTCAAGGATCAGGACGGCGTCCAGATCATGAAGGATTACATGGCCTCGGGGTCGTTTAGCCGCGGGCGCGAGTCGATCAACGCCAGCGCGGCGATGGTCTTTGTGGGCAATCTGCCGCAGGGGCAATCGGTGGAGTCACTGGTGAAGACGAGTCACCTGTTTGCCCCATTCCCGGACGTGATGATCGACTCGGCCTTCTTCGACCGCTTTCACGCCTACGTGCCGGGCTGGGAGATCCCGAAGATGCGGCCGGAGTTCTTCACCGACCAATACGGCCTGATCGTGGACTACCTGGCCGAGTGGGCGCGCGAGATGCGCAAGCGCAGCTTCGCCGATGCCATCGACAAGCACTTCAAGCTGGGCAACAACCTCAACCAGCGCGACACCATCGCCGTGCGGCGCACGGTGTCAGGCCTGCTGAAGCTGATCTCCCCGGACGGCGCCTACACCAAAGACACGGTGCGCAAGTGCCTGGAGTACGCGCTAGAGACGCGCCGGCGCGTCAAGGAGCAGCTCAAGAAGATCGGCGGCATGGAGTTCTACGACGTGCACTTCTCCTACATCGACCTGGAGGACATGCAGGAGCGCTTCATCTCAGTGCCGGAACAGGGCGGTGGCGGGCTGATCCCGGAAGGGCGGCTCAGCCCCGGCGTGCTGCACACCATCACCATGGGCGAAGGCGGCATGCCCGGCGTGTACCGCATGGAGATTCAGGCGATGGCCGGCGGCGGCAAGCTGTCGGTATCGGGCCCGGTCACACGCGAGCCGGTGCGCGTGGCCTTCGATTACTTCAAGGCCAATGCTGGCCGCGTGAGCGCATCGATCCACCCGACCGAGCGCGACTTTCACCTGCACATGGTCGAGCTGCAGAACGCCGGCGCTCCCGAGGCACTGACCCTGGCCAGCTTGATCGTGTTGTGCTCGGCTGCGCTGGGCAAGCCTCTACAAAGCCAACTCGTTGTGATGGGCGACATGTCCCTTGGTGGAACGATCACCCAGGCGAGCAACTTGGCGGAGAGCCTGCAGGTAGCGTTTGACGCCGGGGCGAAGCGGATCCTGCTACCGATGTCGAGCGTGACAGACATTCCTTCGGTGCCAGGGGAATTGTTCGCCAAGTTTCAGACGAGCTTCTATTCGGATCCAGTGGATGCGGTGTTCAAAGCATTGGGGGTTGAATGACCTTCTGCGTCGTGCCAGGAACCACGTTCTCACGGTTCGAATAGAGCTTGCGCTCGACGGAACCTTCCAAAACTGCAGGTCCGGGAGAGTCCTGGTGCACAGCTGCTGACACAACGAGACATGCAAAGCGATCAGCACGACCGCGCCGGGCCCTTCCATGGCGAGGACTCGCGCCCGCTCGCCGGAGCGAGCACCAATGTGAAACGGTGACCATCATGGAAACTCGTCCGAAGCTCACGCTGTCAGCAGGATCTGCGGCTGATCTTCAGGCGCAACTGAGCGCTATAGACATTGCAGTTCCGCTCGTCAGCGAAGGTCGAACCAAGGAACATCGCGAGCGGTACCTAATGGCCCGTTTCCTGGCCACCATGGCGCACGCAGGCCGACTCGAGTTTCCTCTCGAACTTGTTCACGGAGAGAAGCCTGACTTCACGCTCATCCTTGCGGGAGTCGACATTGGCGCGGAGTGCGTCGAAGCCGTACCGCCAGAGCACTATCACATAGAGGACATTCGTGAGAGGCTTTACCCAGACGCCATGAACTTTGGCCAAAAGTTTGAGCCTGGTGAAACGAACTTCACGTCGGTCCAGAAACACGAGATTGCCAGCGGTGAGCGTGCCGGCCCGCCATGGATGCCCGATGCGATGCGTCGAAACTGGCTTGATTCAATGGAGTACGTCCTCGCCGGCAAGACTGCGAAACTTCGCAACGGCAACTACTGTGCAAACGCCTCAACCTGGCTTCTCGTGCAGGATGAGTGGCCAAACGCTTTGCACTTCTATCCACACAAGGTTTACGAAGCAGCCGGCGAGCTTCTTGTTCGACTCGAGCCACTCCTTTCGCCACCAGCGTTCCAATCAATCTTCATAGCCTCCGGCGACCAACTGCTTTGCTTTCAAAAGGGCCAGCTGTATGTCGAGGAGATCTGCGATCTTTGGCGATGACGGTTAACCCCTCAGTCATGGGGACGTCTCGCGCCAGGGTGCAAGCTGCCCCTTACCTCGAACGTTAGGGATCATCAAAAATCCTGATTAGCGATGAACCTCAGCCATGCGAAGCGATGGAAGAGGCACCGGTTTGCAGGCCGCCGCGGCGCGAATGAGGCTTTGCATCAGGAACTTGAGATCGAATCGCCGGTTGAACCTGTACTGATATTCGGCCAGGTATCGCTCAGCGTACTTGCTGAACTTGAAGGCATGGTACGTACCCGTGATGGCCGTCTTCAGGTTACCCAGCACAGTGTTGATCGCCTTGAGTTCAGCGATCTCGCAAGCCTGCTTGCCGCCACCGGTCACGATGGCTTGGTGRACCGCCAGGCGRTTCCATGCCGTGTAGTTGAAGCTCGGCGCTCCATCGGAGACCACCARRSTGCCGGGCTYGAGRCTGTTCAGGCAGAACACCACCACGTCTTCGCCCGTGGCTGGCTGCTGCGACAGGCAWACCTGCGCCGGCTTGCCCTCGGGCGTGGCCGACACCGCCGCCAGCAACGGCACCTTGCCCTTGCGGCCCTGGCTGGCCTTGCCGCTGGCTTGGCCCCCGAGGAACGCCTCGTCGATCTGCACCGTGCCCCCGAGCSTGCGGCTGCGTTCGCGCACCCACATCGCCTGCATCAGCTTGTGCTTGAGCGCCCACGCCGTCTGGTAGCACACCCCAAGGTGGCGCATCAGYTCCAGCGCRCTGACGTTGTTCTTCGCYTGGCTCAGCACATAGGCTGCGAGGAACCACATCCTCAGCGGCAGCTTGCTGGACGCCATCACAGTCCCGCTGATCAGGCTGCTTTGGTGGCGGCAACTGCAGCACTGGTAGTACAACAGCCTGCCGCGCCTGAAATTTCTGTACTCGTCGCTGCCGCACGCGGGGCACTTGAAGCCCTGCGGCCAGCGCTGCGCCTGCAACTCCTGCTCGCAGCCTTCTTCCGTCCCGAACCGACGCATGAACTCGCCAAACGACAGTCCCTTCTGGAATTGCACCCGATTCATCGGCATGATTGGCCTCCTGATGTCTGCCAATTCATCTTCCGTCCCTACTGGCTCACCCAGTGAGTCAGTGGCTGAGGATCATCGCTAATCAAGATGTCATCTACCACGGTCGCATTCCTTGCATGCTTCACTGCACTCCTCGGCACGCCCGTACTGGCGCCCGTAGGCGCATGGCTTCTTGCCCGCCAGCAGTCAATCGTTCAACGTCTCGCGTTTCAGCTGCTCCTCGCCAGTCTCGGCTGCGTCGCGGCAGCAGTCTCATTCGGCGTTGCGACTTCGCTCTATGAGGTCAATGCGATTCTTCTCGGGCTCGCCTACCTCGCATTCGGCGTAGTGGCTATCTCCGCCTTCCGACTGCGCCCCCGGCTAGTGGGCTTTTCTCTCGGTGCCCTAGCATCTCTTGTCCTGCTAGCAGGTCTTCTCCTTGGCACCGGCGGCGCACTCGGAGTAGCCTTCGTTATAGGTGATACGGTTCCAATCTATTCGGGGTTCGCCGAGCCAAATCTGAAGTGCTACGTGACATCCTTCGGCAATGCGACCACGTCCACCAACGGCTACGACGTTGTACTCAAACGGCATATTCGCCTAGCGCCGGGGTTTGAGTACACCGTAGGCGAAGAGCGGTATGACAGTCCTTCATTCCAGCCAAGAGACGCATGTATCCGAGCCCTCAATGCACGAAACGGCTAACCCTTCAGTCAAGGGGACGTCTTGCGGCAAGCCGCAATCCGCCCCTTACCTCGAACGTTAGACCACACTCTATGGGCAAACCGCGCCTCACCACGCTATGGATCTCTGCTGAATTCTGGAGTCCCGGCGCATGGGTTCCAGCTGATGATCTTGTCGATGTAGTAGCCACCCTCGAAGACGGAAGCCGATGGTCAGCCACCATTTGCTCCTTCGAGCATGTGAGCACATTGCGCAGTAAGTGGAGAGTTTCTGGAGAATGCTTGTCAGGCAGCTATCTCTGGGCGGCAAACTTGATACTGGCGGTCAGCACCACTCGTGCTGAGATTGAGGTACTAGTTCAAGACTTGATCGCCACTGGAGATTTCCGCAATGCAATGGCGAGAATTCCTGATGAAGCCGCCGAGTAGCATCCTTTTCATCCGCCGGCCTAACCCCTCCGTCAAGGGGACCTGCCTTCGGCAGGCCCCTTACGTCGAACGT
>NZ_JBFUGE010000385.1:0-5793 GCF_056403075.1 Ideonella sp. P3_A4
CAGCAACACGGCTCCGATGGTTTCGGTGGTCATGCCGAAACGCAGGCGCGCGAGCGTGTAGTCCGCCGCGCGCTGGTGGGCGCTCAACGGGATGGATTCATCGAACGGGGCCGGCACGGCACCGCGGTGGGTTTGTACGCTGCGCGCCTGGCGCCCCGCGAGCCAGAATTTCATGGCCTGCGAGGCGGCGAGGGCGGCCACCAGCGATAGCGATACGGTCAACGCCTGCATGGCAAAGAGTGTATGTTGTCGGACAATCGCCGACCCTTTCTTATCCTCAACCCGCCGGGCCACCCACCATGAGCGCCACGATGCTTTCGAAGAACGACCAGAACCTGATCTGGATCGACCTGGAAATGACCGGGCTGAAGCCCGAGTCCGACCACATCATCGAGATCGCCGTCGTCGTCACCGATCCGCAGTTGACGGTGCGTATCGAAGGCCCAGTGTTTGCAATCCACCAGAGCGACGCGACGCTGGACGCGATGGACGCCTGGAACAAGGGCACGCACGGCCGCAGCGGGCTGATCGACCGGGTCAAGGCCTCGACCATCGGCGAGCCCGAGGCCGAAGCGCGGGTGATCGAGTTCCTGGCCGGTTATGTGCCGGCCGGCAAGAGCCCGATGTGCGGCAACTCGATCTGCCAGGACCGGCGTTTCCTGGCCCGCCACATGGCTGGGCTGGAGGCTTTCTTCCACTACCGCAACCTCGACGTCAGCACGCTGAAGGAGCTGGCGCGGCGCTGGAAGCCGGCGGCGATGGAAGGCTTCAAGAAGGCCCAGGCGCACACCGCGCTGGCCGACATCAACGAGTCGATCGACGAGCTGGCGCACTACCGTACGCACTTGCTCAACGTCTGAACGATGGCCGGCTCACGCCGGCCCAGAGGTTCACTTGGCCTTGCGAACGGCCGTCACGACGTACTGACCGTCGACCTTGTCGGCGCTGAACTCGATCTTGTCGCCGACGGTCAGGCCGTCCAGCAGCGTGTTCGGCTTGGCCTTGTAGGCCATGGTCATCGCGGGTATCTGCAGGGCCTTGATCTCGCCATGCTTGATGGTCAGCTTGCCCTGGGTGTGGTCGATCTTGCGCACCTCGCCCTCCGTGGCGCCGGCAGGCGCAGCGGCCAGCAGCGCCAGCGAGGCTGCAATACTGCTGAGGGCGATGGTGAAAGTCCTGGTCATGGCATGGTTCTCCAATGGCACCTCTACAACCCTTCAGGCACCCTGGTGGATGACAGCCGCGGGCTCGGGACGCTTCCCTAGAATGTCCCGACTGCCCATTATTCACACCCTTTCACACCGCCGCACGCCATGAGCCACGCCACCGCGCCCGCCAACGTCGACCACATCCAGCCGCGCGAAAAGGCCGAAATCCTGGCCCAGGCGCTGCCGTACATCCGCAAGTTCCACGGCAAGACGCTGGTCATCAAATACGGCGGCAACGCCATGACCGACCCGGATCTGCAGCAGGACTTTGCCGAAGACGTGGTGCTGCTGAAGCTGGTCGGCATGAACCCGGTCGTGGTGCACGGCGGCGGGCCGCAGATCGACGAAGCGCTGTCGCGCCTGGGCAAGAAGGGCACCTTCATCCAGGGCATGCGGGTGACCGACGAAGAGACGATGGAGGTCGTCGAGTGGGTGCTCGGTGGCGAAGTGCAGCAGGACATCGTCGGCCTGATCAACGCCGCCGGTGGCAAGGCCGTGGGTTTGACCGGCCGTGACGGCGGCATGATCCGCGCGAAGAAGCTGAAGATGGTCGACAAGGACGACCCGAGCAAGGAGCACGACGTCGGCCAGGTCGGCGAGATCGATTCGATCGACCCCAGCGTGGTCAAAGCTCTGCAGGACGATGCGTTCATCCCCGTCATCAGCCCGATCGGCTTTGGCGAGAACAACGAAAGCTACAACATCAATGCCGATGTCGTGGCGGCGAAGCTGGCCACGGTGCTGAAGGCCGAGAAGCTGGTGATGCTGACCAACATCGCCGGCGTGCTGGACAAGCAGGGCCAAYTGTTGACCGACCTGACCGCGCGCCGCATCGACGAGTTGTTCGCCGACGGCACGATCAGCGGCGGCATGCTGCCGAAGATCGCTGGCGCGCTGGACGCGGCCAAGAGTGGCGTCAACGCAGTGCACATCATCGATGGCCGCGTGCCACACGCGATGCTGCTGGAGATCCTCACGGATCAGGCTTACGGCACGATGATCAGATCCCACTGATCTCCCACGACCGATGACCACCCACAGCCCGGCCGCTGCGATGGCGGCCGCCTGCGGCGCCGCGTTCCTGTGGGGCACCGGCGCACTGGTGGTCAATCTGCTGATCGCCCGGTTCGGTCTCAGCCCCGAAAGCATTTCGTTCTGGCGCTTCGTCGTCGGCGCGGTCTTTCTGATCGCGTTGTTCGCGCGGCCCGCGGTATGGCCGCGGCTGCGTGGCGAGCTGTGGCTGCTGATCGGGGCTGGCGCCTGCATGGCGATGTACGTGCTGTGCTGGTTCCTCGGCATTGCGCGCATCGGCGCTGCGGTGCCGACGTTGATCGCGTTGTGCCTGCCGCCGGTGCTGGTCACGCTGGTGGCCGTGGCGCGAAGGCATGAGCGGCTTGATGCCGCACTGGTTGCCACGTTGGCCGCCGCACTGATCGGCACGGCGCTGGTGGTGTTGCGCCATGGTGGCCTGACGGCGGATGCCGATGCAGGAACGACGGTCGCCGGCGTGTTGTTCTCGGTTGCGTCTGCCGTGCTCTATGCCGGCTTCACACTGGTCAGTGGTCGGCTGTCGCAGGCGCTGGGTGCCGGTCCTTCAACGATGGGGCTGACGGTCGTGGCCGCCGTGGTGATGGGCTTGAGTGCCCTCTATGCCCCGTTAGCCTGGCCGGGTGACATCCCGCCCGAAGCCTGGTTGCTTTACCTCGGCCTGGTGACCGCGGCGCTGGCGTTGCTGGCCTTCAGCTGGGGCGCCGCGCGTCTGAGCCCGACGGCGTTGACGGTCGCGACGCTGGTCGAACCGCTGACGGCGGTGCTGTTGGCCGCGTTGCTGCTGGGTCAGGCTTTGTCAGCCTCTCAATGGCTGGGCGCCGTGCTGATGCTGGCCAGCATCGCCGCGCTCGGCAAGCGCGACGCTCAACGCATGGCCGCCGCGCGAGCTGAGCACTGATGGCCGCCGAGCGCGTCTGGCTGTTCGACCTCGACAACACGCTGCACAACGCGGCGGTATCGTCCTTCCGCCTGCTCGATGGGGCGATGAACGATTACATCGAGCGCGAGCTGGGCGTGAGCGCCGACGAAGCCAACCATCTGCGCAGCCACTACTGGCACCGCTACGGCGCCACCTTGCTGGGCCTGATGCGGCACCACGGCGTCAAGCCGGCGCACTTCCTGCACCACACCCACCTGCTGCCGACGCTGGAGCGTGAGGTCGCGACCCACCCGCACGACGTGGCCGCCTTGCGCCGCCTGCGGGGCCGCAAGTACATCCTGACCAACGCGCCGCTGGCCTATGCCGAACGGGTCTTGCGCCAGCTCGGCATGCTGAAGTATTTCGACGGCGTCATCGGCATCGAACAAATGACGATGTTCGGCCAGTGGCGCCCCAAGCCCSATGCGCGCATGTTCCGCGCGCTGGCGGCCAAGTTGCGGGTGCCGCCGCGCCGCTGCGTGCTGGTCGAAGACACGCTGGCACACCAGAAATCGGCTTATGGGGTCGGCATGCGCACGGTGTGGATGCAGCGCTGGGCGAGACGGGGTTCACACGGGCCGGAAGTTGGTGTTTACCTGCACCGAAAGCCTGCCTATGTGTGTGCCAGAATCGCCTCGCTCCAACAGTTGCGCCGTGTGCCGTGATGCCTGACCTGCCCGAAGAAACCGAAGCGGCCGAGGCCGAGGCACCCCAGCCGGAAGCGCCAGCCGAGCCCCCTGCCGGCTCCTCCGCGCCCAGCGGCAACGAAGCCCCGGCGCGCAAGCGCCCGAAGCCCGGCGAACGCCGCGTGCAGATCCTGCAGACGCTGGCGTCGATGCTCGAGCAACCTGGCGCCGAGCGCATCACCACTGCCGCCTTGGCCGCCGCACTATCGGTCAGCGAAGCTGCGCTGTACCGCCATTTCGCCAGCAAGGCGCAGATGTTCGAAGGGCTGATCGAGTTCATCGAATCCAGCATCTTTGGCCTGATCAACCAGATCACCGAACGCGAGACCAGCGGCTCGGTGCAAGCCCAGCGCATCACCCAGGTGGTGCTGCAGTTCGGCGAGAAGAACCCCGGCATGACCCGCGTGATGGTGGGCGACGCACTGGTGTTCGAGAACGAGCGCCTGACCGCTCGCATGAACCAGTTCTTCGACCGTGTCGAATCGCAGCTGCGCCAGAGCCTGCGGCAGGCTGTCGACCAGGCCGGCTCGGACACGCCGACTGTCGAAGCCAACGGCCGTGCCTCGGCTCTGACGGCCTTCATCGTCGGCCGTCTGCAGCGTTATGCCCGCTCGGGTTTCAAGCGCAGCCCGACCGAGCAACTGGACATCGCGCTGGGTCTGTTGACCTGAGGTGTCCACCGGCGCGGACCACGCGCTGAACTGGGGCGGCAGCCAGCTCTGGCTGTGCCCCGAGCGCGCCGCCTTCTGGCCCGACGAGCGGGTGCTGCTGGTGGCCGACTTCCATCTCGGCAAGGCGCACAGCTTTCGCCGCCTTGGCGTGCCGGTGCCCGGTGGCACCAGCGAAGCCAACCTCGCGCGTCTGGGGGCCCTGGTCGATCGGTTGCAAGCGCAAGAGGTGGTCTTCCTCGGCGACTTCCTGCATTCGGCGCGTGCGCGCAGCGGCCCGGGCATCGCCAAATTCGCGGCATGGCATCAAGCGCGGGCCTCGCTGCAACTGACCCTGGTGCGCGGCAACCACGACCTGCGCGCAGGCGACCCTCCGGCCGAGCTGGGCATCCGCGTGGTCGATGAGCCCCACGCACGGGGCCCTTGGACGCTTTGCCACCACCCCGTGGCGCGCGAGGGCCAGGCCGTCGTGGCTGGCCACTTGCATCCCGCGGCTCTGGTGGGTGGCACGGGCTTCGACCGCTTGTGCCTGCCGGCGTTTCACTTGCACCATGAAGTGCTGGTGCTGCCCGCCTTTGGTGAATTCACCGGCTTGAAGGCGGTGTCGCGCACCGCCGGTGACCAGTGCTGCGTGACCGATGGTGTGCAGGTGTTTCGGCTGCCTTGAAACGTCACCATCACGTTTGAGAATTAGGGGGAGGGCCCATGTTCTTCATCGAAAGGACACCAATCGATATTCCAATACGGGCCTCTTCGAGCCCTGCCGGCGCGACCCCCGTCGCGGCGATGGCGCTCGCCCCTTCAATTCCTTGTGAAGCGAGTCCTGAGATGCCTTCTCATCCCGCCAGCCATGTGCTGACCGCCATCGCATTGGGCGCCGCCCTGGTTGGCTGCGCCAGCGCCGCCTCTTCGTCGAACACGCCCGCCAAACCGTCCAAGCCCGGCACCGGTGTCATCAAGATCCTGGCGCTGAATGACCTGCATGGCCAGATCGAATCGCCGGGCACTTTCCGCGCGAACGCTGACTCGCCGCTGGTGCCTGCTGGCGGTGTCGACTACGTGGCCGGCTACATCGCCGCCGCCCGCGCTGCCAACCCGAACACCGTGGTCGTCTCCGCCGGCGACCTGATCGGCGCCAGCCCGCTGGTGTCGGCCTTCTTCCATGATGAGCCGACGATCGAAACGATGAACCGCGCCGGCCTGGACTTCAACGCTGTCGGCAACCACGAGTTCGACGACGGCAAGGACGAGCTGCTGCGCAT
>NZ_JBFUGE010000386.1:0-5793 GCF_056403075.1 Ideonella sp. P3_A4
GCTTTGTGTTGCTGTCCGCGGCAACCGGTATCGTCTGCACGATGTGATCGATCGGACGAGTCTCGTCATAGTCCCAGATTGAAAACGCGATCTGAGCGCAACCCTGGCTCGCCGCATTGATGGGAACGCGGAAGGTGGAATGGGGCACGCCTTTGGCAGACAGTGCCCCGAAGGCCTGCGAGAGTGCTGGAATCCTGCTCAGGTCGGCGGGACCGCTGCCTCGCTGCTTCTGGAACTCCGAATCCTCTTGTGTCGAGAGCTTCCTGACATCGACGGAAATCAGCTGAGCGGCTTCTGCTCCGGCTCCATAGGTCAGCTCGCCTGACACAAGGATCGACCGGACAAGTAGCCGTAGTGGCTTGTTCTGTGCGACGGCGGCCGTAAGAGCCTTTTGCAGCTCACTGGAACTTGGGACGCCAATGCCGTCGACATATGCATACCGGGAGAGGTCCAAGACCGCCTCGTACTTGAGGCCTGCGACAGCGAAGTCTCGCGCAGCGTCCTCCCGTTCGAGCCACGCGTTCCATTTCGCGTTCACGTCGATGGCCGCGCTGCCCGATGCTACGTTGGATGCGGACGTGGTGTCCGCAAAGATCGTTGGAGGTCTCCCGTCCGGGCCCTGGAATCCCCATGCAAGTTGCGGAACCATTCCGGCAAACGCTAGCTTGGCGACAGCTGCAGCCTTCTCGGGGGCACCAGTCGTGGAGACAGAAGCGTACTTGACCACTTGTGAACGAGTAGTAGCTTCGGAAACTGCCACTGCCTTGTTGCTCTGCGCGGCGACCTGCGCCGCGTAGGTCCTTGTGGAAGCCTGCTCCTTCGGTGACAGTCCGTTCCAGTATTGAGTATTGGCGACTAAAACATACCCGCGGTACCTGTGGTTCGTTTCCAGAACGTTCACGGTCTCGGCCTGCATTGCCGCTGACTTGTCATTCGCAAGTTCCTTCCAACTCGTCTCGGCGAACGTGGAGATTCCTACCTTGACAGCGTCAGAGGCAGCACGCAGCTTGATCGGATCCGTCCCCAACTCTGCGAACTGCCTTGATGTCAGCGAGTCCGAGAGTCCTTTGACGGCAGTCTTTTGGCCCAGGATGTCATCTAGCGTCGGCGACGGCTTGCTCGATGCAAGTTGTACGAACCCCGAATGCCAGTACGAGAGGCCAGTCAGCTTCGACTTGGAAAGGCTTTCGAGTAGCTTCTGGCCCGTCTCACCAGCTTGGAAAGCCTCCACGTCCTTGTAGTCCTGGAATCTAAAGAGTGAGTCGTACACCGAAAACTCTGGGGCAACCTCAGTTAGGGCCCGCGTGGGCACGAGGGCAACCTGAACCCTCCCGCTTGAGACGTCGTCGAGCAGTTCCGACTGTGATCTGAATCGGACGAGTCCCGTCTTCCGCTTCGCCCCCTGCATCGTCGCGATGTCATTCGCAAACATCCGTAGTCGTCCTTGTTGCTCGACAGAGAGGTCTGCAGGGACGTCGATCTGCAGGTCTGCGGCTAGCGCTGCCCCCGATAGCAGTGCCAGCACGGTGCACGCAATCTGGCCAGCTGCCTGAAGCCGCCGTATGACCAGATGCAATGCAGCGGGCTGCACGATGTTGGCTCCAAAGTGGTCCAGGTGTCGCACTGAGCGCTCTTAGGGCGATGTGACTCGCGAGTTATCCACTTCCAAGCCGACTTGGCAAGCGAAGTGGCTTGCCGGCCGTCCACAAAGTTGGGGATGCGTTGGCTCGTAACCTACAGGAAGCAAGCACGAATGGCCTGTTTCATCAGTCATCGCAGTCGAGCTTTCGGCAGCGCTTGCTGGCTTGC
Source organism: Ideonella sp. P3_A4 (assembly GCF_056403075.1). NCBI lineage: Bacteria > Pseudomonadati > Pseudomonadota > Betaproteobacteria > Burkholderiales > Sphaerotilaceae > Ideonella > Ideonella sp. P3_A4. The sequence continues at coordinate 1,810 of NZ_JBFUGE010000386.1, forward strand.
TCGATGTACTGCGTCCAGTCTGTCGCAATGCCCAGTTGGGCGTCCTTGAACTTCATAGATCCATCCTGAACTCGGCGTGCGAGGTACATCTCGACCCGGTCCTTCTTCTTGAAGAACCGATTGCGAAGGATCACCCGCGATGGGCCGCATTTGGGCCAGATGTTGTCCAGCGTGTCCGCTCCGCCCAGTACGAGCGGCACCAACTGGTCGAGCTCGCAGATCTGTTTGACGCCCTTGTTGTCTGCAGGCTTCTTGATGTCATACAGAGCGTAGGTGCCTCGCTTTTCGGTCGCCGTTGTGGCGTTGTCGCGGACGCATGCGGTGCGGAAGGCAGGGTCCCGAAGCACGCGCTGGGTCAGCGTCGGATTCACCGCCCCGGGCGTGCAGTTCGGGTCTGGTAGTGGCAGGCCTTGCTTTAGGCGTGGCGTGCAGGATGTCGGTGCATCGACGGGCGTGGGCTTCATTGGCCTGGACGCACCGACGTCGATGTCGAACTTCAAGCAATCCATCTCTTCTTGCGCCTGAGCGTGACGCGGCAGCGCAGTGGTCAGAGCCAACAGTGCCACGTCGGAAAAGACGATCACCGTCCTGTGCGGCTTGCGTCTCATTCCTGCTTCCCCTTGCTGGCCTGAATGCCCTTGGGCAGCACGTTGCTGCCGCGGGAGATTCCCAACAGTCCCAGGACTTGGTTCGGGATATCGATGAGCTCTCCTGCTTCTAGGCACAGAGTGAGGTACAGACCCGCAATCACGAAGGTGAAGATAAGGAACTGGAGACGCGACAGACTGGCCTTCACCTGCCCGGTCACAGGATCTGTGGACTCGGTCAGCAGGCTGCTCAGGGGGACTCCTCCTAGTTGGCCCACTCCTGGCCGATTGAACTCTTACCTCAGGCGGAAACAGTCGCAACCTCTTTCCTACGGAAGTTCCTCAATCTTGTGGATGTCGTAGTTCGGGACTCGATCGCGAAGTGCCTCAGCCTCAGCCTCAGCCTCAGCCTCAGCCTCAGCCTCAGCCTCAGCCTCAGCCTCAGCCTCAGCCTCAGCCTCAGCCTCAGCCTCAGCCTCAGCGCTCGTCGAGCGTGAGGGCCCGAAACTTCTGCAGACGCTTCTTGGACCGGTCGTCGCAATCCACGCCGGGATTGATTTCGCCGTCGTCGCTGAGTGCGATGCTTCCGGCTGCTCCAGGCAGTGCAACTAGCGCCTCCGGAGAGAGATTCGAGGGAAAAGGCGTCTGGTTTGGTGAGGGCCTTTCATCGCGTCTGCCACTCCACTTGTACAGAGCGAACGGCTCTGTGTTCGCCACGGGACCAGCCACGATGAGGTAGTGATCGTCTACTCGATCGATGCTCCTGACGCCTCTATGGTTCAGGTCGAGCAAGATGGGCGTGCCGAAACGTGGCTTCTGGCCCCTGACCAGACCGTCTGGGTTTTCGAGTGGGATGAGGATCGCTTGTCCGTCGTCGGTCAGCGGTCCTCGCAATCCAATGACAACGCCGCCACCCTCCCAGGCAGCGAGCCCTTCGATATTGAGGCCACCCTTCTGCTCGGGGGCAATAGTGGCAGCCCTGGCCAGATTCAGCGGGCGGAGTTCAGAGGCCTGAACCAGGTCATCCAGAAGGTGCTTGTAGGGCTCGCCGGCAGGCTTCAAGCGCGGCGGGGTCTGGGTGACATCCACTTCGGTGGCGAAGAAGCGGCGCCGCCACTCCCGAGCGTTGCCGTCCTTGGTCAGGCTGTGCGACGAGATCCAATAGATCGTGTCGCCCAACCTGGCCGATGCCTCGATGTCCGAGGCCTTCTTTCCGGTCCCGAGGAATGCCGACAGATCAAGCGGAACTCCCACAGGTGCGGCAGCCTCGGTCGAGTAGGTGAGCAGGATGTTGCATTCATCCTCCGCGACCACGAAGTGACGGGCATCGAGCGGTGCGGCGGCCGATGCTTCCGCCATCCCTTCGTAGCTTTTGGTGCTCGGCTTTGCGCACACCGAAAGTGATGCAGCCATCAGCACCAGAGCAGCCAGGGATGGCCGCCAGATGGATCCAGCTGTTCCCATGTCGTTCGGGCGCGTCACGTCCACTAGAACGGATTCCGGGCGCCGAACCCGACATCGAGGCGAGCACGCTCGGGAAACCCCTAGCAGGCTCGCCGACGGTTCCAGCTGGCGAAGCCAGCTGGAACGGGGCGACTGTCTACTTCGACGTTGGCCTCTCCAACTGCGTGCCCGCACCATGGAAGGTCACCTCAATCGCACGATCTGATCTGATTCGCCCTTCTTTACCTCGACTACCGAATCCAGCACCTTCACCATCGCCGGGAAGTTGGCGTAGCCATGTTCCTTGGGGTCGAAGGTGGGATCGAGGCGCTTGATCATGTGCCAGATCGACCCCTTGTTGACCCACGGGTCGCCCTTGGTCTCAGTCAAAAGCTTGACGGCGCGACGCAGCAGCTCGGCTGCGAGGTCGACGGGCGCGGGTGGTGGTGCTGGCGGCGCCGGTGGCGTGCCGACTGGAGCGGGAGCGGGAGGCGCTGCCTGAGGCGGAGCCACGTCGACCAGGTTCTCGTAGTAGCGGAACTCGTGACAGCTCTTTGCCCAGTGGCGATTGGTGGACTTGCGGGTTGCCAGACCCACCAACGTGCGACCGGCGGCCTTGATCTTCTGCGCGACCGGCATGTAGTCGCTGTCGCCGCCGACGATGACTACTGTACCGATGTGCGCGAACCGACCGATGTCCTCGACTGCGTCGAGGCAGAGCTTGATGTCTGCGCCGTTCTTGGCCGATCCACCTGGCGGAAAAAGCTGGATCAGTTCGACGGCCGCCTGTAGCAGAGCATCTCGGTAGCGACCGTAGTACTGCCAGTTGCAATATGCGCGGTTGACGGCAATGGGGCCGAACGACGCTGCCAACTCGACGATGGCCTGAACGTCGACCAGTGGCTCCTGGGCCTTGAAGCGGTTGTCGGGCTTCGAATACGTGCTTTCGCCGAAGCGCTCCTCATACAAGCTGGCGTGCAGATTCTCGAAGTCCCAGTACATCGCGACGGATCGGTTCTCGTCGCGGTCGTTTATGTCCTGCATTTTGGTCCTCCGAATGTTCGCGAGTATGCGACCTAACCAGCAGGTGTCGCCTGAAACAGAGGCCTCCGGAAGCGCTCCGGAGACGTCCTGGCTTACCCAGGCATCACTCGACCGTTGAAATCGTCTCCTGGGGTCCTCCTGGGGTCTTGGGAGCGCGGCGGCCAACATCATGAGCCTTGCCTCAGGCATCCGGAGACGACGCCAGCAACTACCAAGGTAGTCCACCTTTCCGTACCGACAGGAGGCGCAGCACAGCCCAGAAGAAGAAATAGAGCTCAGCCTAGACAGGCGAGTTCAAAGGAGAAGGAGTCGAAGCAGAGTCCTTCAGAAGATCTCAGTAGATTCTTCTCAACCCGCCCTACCACCCTTGCAATGCTATCACAATAACTAATTACTCTTACCCTAATGCGACGGCACCGTAGGTGACGTCGCATTAGGGATATACGAGAAACATTCATCTGTCTCTCTTGGGTTCTCTTGCTTATTACGCGCGTATGCGCGAGGACTTCCAGGTCAGAAGCCAATTGAATGCGTGGTCAACCAACTAGAGTGAGGCTTCCACAAGCTAGAGTTGGTGTTCAGGAGCCGAAGAGTTAGAGAGTCTGGGTAGTAAGCACCATAGATCCCATCCTGAATCTGTCTGTATGTCGTGAATGCGCGAGGGTCCGACGCACGAAGTGCACAGTGGCATGCATTCGCATGGTTGAAGGTACCAGTCGTGGCGTTCAACGCGGCTGAGCTGTCTTAAGCCCAACTGACCAGTGCAAGACTGAGACTGGCCACAGAGTTCCTCTCGGCATCTCCGATTCAGTCTCCCTGTCGTCGGCCTGTCGGCTTCAACCGAAAGCATGTGCTGTCGCCGACGGTAGTGTGGCAGGGAGGTGAGATTCTTCCTCACCGAGCACTCCCC
>NZ_JBFUGE010000387.1:0-5774 GCF_056403075.1 Ideonella sp. P3_A4
GGAAGGGAATGGTGCGCATACCGAAGAAGGTCACCCACTCGGTTTCGCGTAATACGCCCCACGATTCGGTGCGCTGGCAGACGTAGCAATAGCAGCTGAGCACCGGCTTGACGAGACGCTTCTCTTTCAGCCAGCCGTAGATGAAGATCATGATTCCCTCGCTCGCGTGGTCGTCCCGTCTGCGCGGGAACGGACTCATATGTAGACGCGGTCGATTCTCCGTCCTTGCAGACGCCAATCGCCGGGCGAGCGAGGCGAATGCCTCAATGAATAGTGCAGTCCAAAGACAAAGATCGAGAGTGCTTCAACTGATCATGTACGCCGCCGCCGCCGTTGCGATCAGCGTGCCTTCATCGTTGGCCAGGCGCATCTGCGTGGCGGCGACGCGGCCGCCGAGGCGGGTGACCTCGGCCGAGGCGATGAAGTGCTTGCCGAGGCCCTGGCGCAGGTAGTCGACCCGCAGGTCGATGGTGCCGACGCGGCCGAAGCGGTGGGCGACCTGTTCCAGCACTTCGTCGGCGTGCTTCTCGGCCAACGCAACCATGATCGCGAACCCACCCATCGCGTCCAGCGTGGCCGAGATCACGCCGCCGTGCAGCCGACCCGAGGCGTAGTGGCCGACCAGGTCGTCGCGCATCTCGAAGCGCAGCGTGGGCGCGGTGGGCGCGAGCGAGACCACCGTCAACCCAAGCGTCTCGTTGAAGCGGATGCGCTTCTCGAAGATGTCGACCAGCGCCTTCTCCAGACGCTTCTGCTCTGCGGCGCTACGCCGGGCCGGTGGGGGATTCGCTGAAGGCATCAGTCGAGGAAGAAGTCGGGCAGGAAGTTCTTGGTGCCCGGCTCGACACTGTAGACCTCGAGGTCGGTGATGCCATTGGAGGCAAGCACCTCRTCGTCGATGAAGAACTGGCCGCTCGGTGCCGGGCTCGGGTTGGTCAGGATGAACCACGCGGCGTCGGACATGATCTCGGGCTTGCGGCACAGCTTGGGATCGACACCCGGGATCATCTGCAGCGCGGCGGTGGCGATGGCGGTGCGCGGCCACAGGCTGTTGACCGCGATGCCGATGCGCTTGAACTCTTCGGCGTGGCCGAGGGTGCACATGCTCATGCCGTACTTGGCCATCGTGTAGGCCACGTGGTTGCCGAACCAGTGCGGCTTCATGCTCAGCGGGGGCGACAGCGTCAGCACCTGCGGGGCGCGGCCGGCCTTGGCGCTGGCGGTCAATGCCGGCAGGCAGGCCTGCGTGCAGCAGAAGGTGCCGCGGGCGTTGACGCCGTTCATCAGGTCGAAACGCTTCATCGGCGTGGCAGCCGTAGGCGTCAGGCTGATCGCGCTGGCGTTGTTGACCAGGATGTCGATGCCGCCGAATTGTTCGATCGTTTGCGCGACGGCCTTGGCGACTTGCTCTTCGTCGCGGATGTCCGTCTGCAGCACCAGGGCTTGGCCGCCAGCCGCGCGCACCGCTTCAGCGGCGCTGTGCAGCGTGCCCGGCAGCTTGGGGTTGGGGTCGACCGTCTTGGCGATCAGCGCGATGTTCGCGCCGTCGGCTGCAGCCTTGGTGGCGATCGCTAGGCCGATGCCGCGCGAGGCGCCGGTAATGAACAGGGTCTTGCCTTTGAGGCTGCGCTCTGAAGTGCTCATGGATTTGTCTCCTCAGGAGGTGTTCTTGAGCCATTGATCGTACGGGCTGCGACCCATCAATGACACGGCCTGTGCAGCGATTAGGGCCTGTGTACGACACGGTCCTCACAAGATGCAGCCAGGCCTCGCGTCAACCCGGTGACGCGCAGCGTCGTCACGTCACCAGCGTCACCTTGTCAAAGCCGTCTTGTGGTCTCGCGCACGATCAGCTGCAGGCCCGGCACCTCGACCTCTGGTGTGTCGCTTCCCAGCAGGCGCAGCAAGGCGGTCGCTGCATGGCGGCCGATCTCGTGCAGCGGCTGCCGCACGGTGGTCAAGCCGGGTGTCATGAAAGCCGAAGCCGGCATGTCGTCGACACCGACCAGCGAGATGTCATCGGGCACGCGGATGCCCCGCCGATAGAGCGCGACGCGGGCGCCGTAGGCCATCTGGTCGTTGGCGGCGAAGACTGCCGTGAAGGGCACTCCAGCGTCGAGCAGGCGGTTCATCGCCAGCAGCCCGCTGGTCTCGAGGAAGTCGCCTTGGGCGCACAGGGCCGAGTTGGGCTCGATGCCGTGGTCGCGGTGCGCGCGGCAGTAGCCGGCGTGGCGCTGCACTGCGTCCTGTTGGGTGGTGGGCCCGGCGATGAAGGCGATGCGCCGGTGCCCGAGAGCCAGCAGGTGGACGGTGGCCAGGTAGCCGGCCTCGTCCTGGTCGACCCACTTGGCGCTGAGGTTGGGGCCGCTCAGGTCGCGGCCCGCCACCGCCACCGGCTGGATGCGCGCGAACTCGATCAGTTGCTCGTCGGTCAGGTGGCCGGCCAGCACGATCAGGCCGTCGATGCGCCGCTCGACCAGCAGCCGGATGCGAGCAGCTTCTTCTGCCGCGTTCCACAGGCCGCTGACGATGATCGGGATGTTGCCGCTGTCGGCCAGGCCCACTTCGATGCCGCGCAGCATGCGGGTGAAGAACGGGCTTTCCAGGTCTTGCACCACCACGCCGACAGACATCGTGGTGCCGGTCTTCAGGCTGCGCGCCGATGGGTTGGGGCGGAAGTTCAGCTCGCGGATCGTTGCCTCGACCGCCAGCCGCTTGCGCTCGCTGACGCCGGCGCTGCCGTTGACCACCCGCGACACCGTGCTCGGCGACACGCCGGCCTTGCGGGCGACTTCGAGGATGGTGGAGGCGGGTTGTGCTGCCTGCATGGTCAAGAGGGTTCCAGTCGTGTTGCCAGTCCAGCCAGGGGTGACGAAGCGTCGACGCGGCGAGTATCGAGCGCTGTGCCGGATGGTAACGATTTCAACCCGTTTGCGCTGTGGTTGCCGTGGCGGGCCGTCAACGAAATCGCCTATGCCGGCATGGATGAACAGGGACCCACTCTAACGTCGGAATTGGTTACAACAATGCGGGTCAAGACTGACAACGTTTTCAGATTGGTTTGCGTAGACTTTTCAGCGCCGATTCCTTGATCGGCCTATAGAACAAGTCAACAGATGCGGGGTGGCGCGTGGCCCGCATTCATTCGTTCGGATCTGACAACGTTTTCAACTCAGGAGACCCCCATGAAGACCTCCAAGCGCTCGCTCAAGCGCGCCCTCAAGCGCCCGACCAGGCACGTCACGCAGGCGGTGACGGCCGCGGTGCTGGCCATGACCGCCGGCCACGCGATGGCCGAAGACACCACGCTGGCGTCCAAGTTCGAGAGCCGCTTCTTGGCCCAGTACAAGAAGATCAAGGACCCGGCCAACGGCTACTTCAGCCCCGAAGGCATCCCTTACCACTCGCCCGAAACGCTGATGGTCGAGGCACCGGACTACGGCCACGAGACCACGTCCGAGGCCTACAGCTTCTGGATCTGGCTCGAGGCCTACCACGGCCGCCAGACCGGCGACTGGGGTCCGCTGAAGAAGGCCTGGGCCAACATGGAGAAGTACATGATCCCGTCGGTGGCTGACCAGCCGACGAACAGCTTCTACAACGCGACCAAGCCTGCGTCTTACGCCGGTGAACACGCGTTGCCCAAGGACTACCCCTCGCAGCTCGACTTCGGCGTGCCGGTGGGGCAGGACCCGATCGGCACCGAGCTCGAGACGGCCTACGGCAACCGCAACATCTATGGCATGCACTGGCTGATGGATGTGGACAACTGGTACGGCTACGGCCACTGCGGCGATGGCGTGACCCGCGCAGCGTTCATCAACACCTTCCAGCGCGGCGCGCAGGAGTCGGTCTGGGAGACGGTGCCGCATCCATCGTGCGAGACCTTCCGCTGGGGCCGCAACGGCGGCAGCCAGGGCTTCCTGAGCCTGTTCACCGCCGACTCGAACTATTCCAAGCAATGGCGCTACACCAACGCACCGGACGCCGACGCGCGTGCGGTCGAGGCGGTGTACTGGGCCAACGTCTGGGCCAAGGCGCAGGGCAAGGGCGCCGACGTGGCGGACATCGTCAAGAGCGCATCGAAGATGGGCGACTACCTGCGCTACTCGATGTTCGACAAGTACTTCAAGAAGGTCGGCAACTGCGTTGGCGGCCCATACGGCTGCCAGGCCGGTACCGGCCAGACCGGCGGCAACGGCCTGCGCGACAACCAGCACTACCTGCTGAGCTGGTACTACGCCTGGGGCGGCGCCGTCGACACCAACGCCGGCTGGGCCTGGCGCATAGGCAGCAGCCACAACCACTTCGGCTATCAGAACCCGATGGCGGCGTGGGTGCTGTCGACCAATGCCGAGTTCAAGCCGAAGTCTGCTTCCGGTGCCGGCGACTGGGGCAAGAGCCTGACCCGACAGCTCGAGTTCTACCGCTGGCTGCAATCGGCCGAAGGCGGCATCGCCGGCGGCGCGACCAACAGCTGGGGCGGTTCGTACGAGACGCCGCCGAACGGCACGGCCACCTTCTACGGCATGTTCTATGACGAGGCGCCGGTCTACCACGACCCCGAGTCGAACACCTGGTTCGGCTTCCAGGCCTGGTCGATGTTCCGCATCGCCGAGTACTACCACGCTACCGGCGACGCCAAGGCCAAGGCCGTACTCGACAAGTGGATCCCGTGGGCGTCGGCCAACGTCAAATTCAAGGACGACGGCAGCTACCTGATCCCGTCGACACTGGAGTGGAGCGGCCAGCCCGACAACTGGAACCCGAACTCGCCGGGCGCCAACGCCGGCCTGCACGTGAAGGTCACCAAGAGCAGCAACGACATCGGCGTAGGCGCGGCGCTGGCACGCACGCTGATCTATTACGGTGTGAAAGCCAACAACACCGGCGCGACCCAGCTGGCCAAACGCCTGCTCGACGGCATGTGGCTGAGCAAGGACGCCAAGGGCATCGCGGTGAAGGAGAAGCGCTCTGACTACTTGCGCTTCGATGACGCCTACGACGCCGGCACCGGCAGCGGTGTCTATGTGCCGAGCGGCTGGGTGGGCACCAACGCGCAGGGCGCGACCATCGACTCGAACAGCACCTTCCTGAGCCTGCGGCCCAAGTACAAGCAGGACCCGGACTGGCCGAAGCTGCAGGCCTACCTGAACGGTGGTGCGGCACCGACCTGGAAGTACCACCGCTTCTGGGCCCAGGCCGACGCCGCGATGGCGATGCTGGACTACGCGATGCTGGTCGAAGCGCCCTGACGACGGCGCGGCCGGGCCGGCGGGGCCCGGCCCGGCCAAATCGGGGCTGCAGGGGCGCGCTCAGGCGCGCCCCTTTTTCCTTCGGCCCGAGGTTCGCCTACTGCAAGCGGATGGGCCTTCCAAAGGCCCGCCGCACTTCGCCGAGAAAACGGTCCTGGCCCAGGTCGCCCTTGTCGATCACGCTCAGCACGTGGCGGTTGAGCTGCAGCCGATCGTCCGGGCTGAACTGCCGGGCCGCGACCATGATGACCGGGATCTGCGCCGTGGCCACATTGCGCTTGAGCGCTTCGACAACCTCGATGCCACCGACGTCGGGCATCAGCAGGTCGAGCACGACCACGTCCGGCAGATGGCGCTGTGTCAGCTCGATCCCTTCCTGGCCGCCAAAGGCCCGCAGCACCGAGTAGCCGGGCCGGCTCAGGTAGGCGCTCATCAGGTCCACGGTGTTGGGGTCGTCGTCGACCACCAGCACCTTGACCTCGCGGTCGGGCCCGGGTGCGAAGCCCAGCTTCTCCAGTT
>NZ_JBFUGE010000388.1:0-5750 GCF_056403075.1 Ideonella sp. P3_A4
GCCGACCACAGCGCCATCAGCACCGTGGTGCCCGACGGCCGTTGGGGCGACCGCGAATAAGGCCTCCGCCCGGGGACACCACCGCCACCCTGCGGGCAACGTTAGTGGCGTGGCACGGTGCGCGTTGCAGAGGTCTCAGGCCGGCGCCAGCGCCGGTGCACGCTGCAGCGGCGCCTCGCGGATCGGCAAGTGGATCAGCGCGGCGCCCACGGCCAGCACKATGTCGATGACCCAGACCAGGTCGTAGTTGCCGTAGCGCTCGAACACGCGGCCACCCAGCCAGGCGCCGAGGAAGCCGCCGACCTGGTGGCTCAGCATCACGAGGCCGAACAAGGTGGCCATGTTGCCGAGGCCAAAGAACTTGGCGACCAGGCCGGCCGTCGGCGGCACGGTGGACAGGAAGGTCAGGCCCATGAAGCCCGCGAACACCAGCACGACGACGCCCGACTTCGGCGCCAGCATGAAAGCCAGCACCCCGACCGCACGCGCCGCGTAGACCAACGACAGCAGCGACTTCATGCGCCAGCGGCCCACCGCCCAGCCCATCGTCAAACTGCCAATGATGTTGAACAGGCCCAGCACCGCGAGCGCCCAGGCACCGTACTGCAGCGGCAGCCCGCAGGCCGCGACCACGCCGGGCAAGTGGGTGGCGAGAAAGGCCACGTGGAAACCGCAAACGAAGAAGCCGGCGGCCAACAGCAAGTAGCTGGGATTACGCAGCGCGGCGCCGATCGCATCGCGGGTCGACACCGGCTTGGCCGCCGCCGCGGTGGCAGCGCTTGCCGAATTGCCGCGCAAGGCCCAGGCCGCCGGCAGCGCCAACAGCACCAGCACGCCCAACACCTGCATCGCGCTGGCCCAGCCGAGCCGAACCGTCAGTGCCCCGGCGAGCGGCGCCATCACGAACTGGCCGAACGAGCCGCCGGCGTTGACGATGCCGGTGGCTAGGCCACGCCGCGTGGCCGGGATCAGGCGCGACGCCGCGGACATCAGCACCGCCGGCCCCGCCATGCCGGCGCCACCGGCTGCCAGCACGCCGATCGCGAAGATCAGGCCCGGCGTGCTGCTCACCAGCGGCGTCAACACCGTGCCCGTTGCCACCAGCGCGATGCCGGTCAACAGCACGCGGCCGGCACCCAGCTTGTCGGCCAGCGCCCCCGCAAACGGTTGCGTCAGCCCCCACCACAGCTGGCCGAAGGCGAACGCCAGGCTGATGTTGGCCAGGCCGAGCCCGGTGCTGCTGTTCAGCGAACCGAGGAACAGGCCCATCGACTGGCGCACGCCCATCGTCAGCGCAAAGGTGCCAGCGGCCGCCAGCAAGACCCAGCCCCAATGCAGGCTGGGCAGGCTGCGCGGCGCAACAGAATCAGTCATCGTGGGCTCCGTCTTCGGGCTCGTGGGCTGGCAACAGCGCCAGGGATTCGTCGATCAGCGCGTGCAGCGCCGTCACGCGCTCGGCGCCGAGTTGCGCCGCCAACGCAGTCTGGGCCTCACGCCATGGGACACGGGCTTCCAACAGCTTGGCGCGGCCGGCCTCTGTCAGGCTAACCAGGCGGCTGCGGGCGTCGGCACCGGCATCCACCGTCAGCCAGCCGGCCTGGGCCAGTGGCTTCAGGTTGCGCGTCAGGGTCGACGCGTCCAGCCCCATCGCCTCGGCCAAGTCGGCCGGGCGTATCGGGCCCAGGTGGCCCACGCGCGCCAGCAACGAAAACTGGGTCGTCTTCAGGCCGACCTGGCGCAAACGCGCGTCGTAGTGGGTCGACAGCCGCCGCATCAAGCGGCGCAGCTTGTCGTGCGTGCAGTCTCGCGGGCGTGACGCCGCTGGTGTCGCAAAGGTGGCAGCAGGGTTGGCAGTCGGCTGTGTCATGATTAGACTTGCATCTGCAACTATTGTATCTACAACCAAAGGATTGGGAATGACCCCGGAAGAGACCCAGGATCTGTGGAACCAGCAGTACGCCGAGCTTCAAGCCCGCATGAATGCCGGCCGCGGCGCCGGCTTGGCCAACCCCGCCGAGGTGGCCGGACTGACGGGCCTGCAGACGTTGCACGCGATGCTTGCCGGCGAGCTGCCCTACCCGCACATCGCCGACACGATGGATTTCGGTTTGGTCGAGGTCGAGTTCGGCAAGGCCGTGTTCCAAGGCACGCCACAGCTGAAGCACTACAACCCGCTCGGCTCGGTGCATGGCGGCTGGTACGCCACGCTGCTCGATTCGGCGCTGGGCTGCGCCGTGCACACCACCATGGCCGTCGGCATGGGCTACACCACCGCCGAGCTGAGCGTGAACATCGTGCGCGCTGCGTCAGCCAAGAGCGGCCCGCTGCGGGCCATCGGCCAGGTCGTGCATGGCGGGCGCCAGTTGGCCACCGCCGAGGCCCGCATCGTCGGCCCGGACGGCAAGCTCTACGCCCATGGCACGACCACCTGCCTGGTGTTTCCCTTGCCCGGTGTGGGGGCCACTGCGGCGACGCGCTGAGTGTCTGCTGGACCAGCCCTAGAATCGCCCTCCCCTCGTTGGCCTGGCCGCGAGTGCTTCACGAACAGGCACGCATGGCCGGCATCCACATCAACGACATCGAGCTCGCCATCAACTGGTGGCGCGAGCGCTCGCCGTCGCCCGATGGCGTGACGGCCTGCCCCGAGGTGCGGGCCCTGGCAGAGGTGTACGCCTACATGGTGTACTACCGCGAGAACGAGGCCGACGAAGACAGCATGCCGGCCAAGGCGCATGCCGCCTGGTTGGCCTGGTACGCCAAGACGCCGGACGCGCCCTGCATCGCCATCTGCTCCACCGCCCAGGGTGACGCCATCTGCAAGGGCTGCGGCCGCACCGAAGACGAGGTGCAGGACTGGCCAGTGCTGAGCCCGGGCGAAAAGCGCCAGGTCTGGCGCCGCATCACGCTCGAAGCCAAGGCCTGGCGCTTCAACCGCTACGCCGAGCGCGCCCGCGCATCGTCGGGTATCGACCACCCCGCCGCCGAGACCTTTCCGCCGCACCCTCCCGAAAGGGCGGCGTGAGCAGCATTCCAGCGCCAGCAACCGGCAGCCGCGGCGAAAACTTCTGGACCGACGTCCGGCGCATTGCGCCGCTGGCCTGGCCGGTGATCATCGGCCAGATCGCGGTGCTGGCCTTCAGCACCATCGACACGGTGCTGGTCAGCCGCCACTCGCCCACCGATCTGGCTGCGTTCGCGGTGGGCGCGGCGGCCTATGTCACCATCTTCGTCGGATTCATGGGCATCGTGCTCGCGGTGTCGCCGATCGCCGGCCAGCTGTTCGGCGCGCAGCGGCTGGAAGCCGCCGGCGACGAGGCGCACCAGGCCGTGTGGCTGGCGCTGGCCTTGTCTGTAGTCGGCTGCTTGCTGCTGCTGTTCCCACAGCCCTTCTTGTGGGCGGCCAAGGCCAGCCCGGAGATGGCCGAGCGTGTGCGCGGCTACCTGCAGGCGTTGACCTTCGCGCTGCCGGCCTCGATGTTGTTCACCGTCTTCCGGGGCTTCAACACCGCCGTCTCGCGACCCAAGGCAGTGATGGCTCTGCAGATCGGCGGCCTGGTGCTGAAGCTGCCGCTGTCGGCCGCGCTGGTGTTCGGCGTGCCGGCGCTGGGGGTGCCCGAGATGGGCGTCACCGGGGCGGGCATTGCCACCGCTGTCGCCATGTGGGCCCAGGTGCTGCTGGCCGCGGTGCTGATGCGGCGCGACCCTTTCTACGACCAGTTCAAGCTCTGGGGCCGGGGCCTGCATGAACCGAACCGCAAGGCCTTGTGGGGCCTGCTGCGGCTGGGCGTGCCGATGGGCATGGCGATCCTGGTCGAGGTGACCGGCTTCAGCGTGATGGCGCTGCTGATCTCGCGCATTGGCCCCTTGCCGGTGGCCGGCCACCAGATCGCCGTCAACATCGTCTCGCTGATGTTCATGCTGCCGCTCGGGCTGGCCAATGCGACAGCCACGCTGGTGGCGCAGCGCATCGGCGCCGGTGACCTGGCTGACGCACGCAAGCTCGGCTGGCACGGCATGCTGCTGGGCGCCGCGATCGCCGCGGCCATGGGCTCGCTGATGTATTTGATGCGCGAGCAGGTGATCGCGCTGTACACGACCAACGCAGCGGTCGCCGCGGCCGCGTTGCCGCTGCTGGCCTGGGTGGTCGTGTTCCACTTGGCCGACGCGCTGCAGACGATTGCGGCCTTCGTGCTGCGCGCCTGGCGCATCGCGACCTTGCCGATGTTCATCTACGCCGGCACGCTGTGGGGCATCGGCCTGTTCGGTGGTTATGCGCTGGGCTTCGATCTGTTCGGGGGCACGCCCGAAACACTGCAGGGCGCGCGCGGCTTCTGGGCTGCGTGCACCTCGGGTCTCGTCGTGGCGGGCCTGGCGCTCGTCGCGCTGATGCAGTTGAAACTCAGGCCGCCAGCACCGGCAGCGTGATCACGAAGCAGCTGCCGCCGCCGTCGCGCGCCTCGCAGCGCACCTCGCCCCGGTGGGCCGCGGCAATCTGGCGCACCAGGGCCAGGCCCAGGCCGACACCGCCTTCGCGCTCGGCATGGCCCGGCAGTCGGTAGAACGGCTCGAAGATGCGCTCGCGCTCGGCCGCGGGCACGCCGGCCCCTCGGTCACAAACACGAAACGCCACCTGGCCGTTCGCCACATCGGCCAACTCGACGCTGACTTCGCCGCCGCCATAACGGCGCGCGTTTTCCAGCAGGTTGCGCGCTGCACGGCGCAGCAACCGCTCACTGCCCCGCACCCGCAGTGACGAGCCTTCGGGCGAGGCCGTCAACTCGGCGTCGACCCGTGCCGCCTCTTCGGCCAGCAGGCCGGCGAGGTCGACCTGCTCGGCCAGGTCGTGCACCACCCCCGCATCCAGGCGGCTGGACAACAGCACCTCTTCGACCAACGAATCGAGTTCGCCGATGTTGGTGTCGATCTCGCGCTTCAGGCCAGCGCGCATCGACTGCGGCGCATCGTCGAGCATCGCCACCGCCATCTTCAGCCGCGCCAACGGCGAGCGCAGTTCATGGCTGGCGTTGGCCAACAGGCTCTGGTTGGACTTGACCAGCGCCTCGATGCGCGCGGCCGCCCGGTTGAAGCTGATGGCCACCGCTGCGACCTCGTCCGCGCCTTCGGCCGACACGCGGTGGTGCAGCGCACCGGCGCCAAAGGTTTCGACGCCTTGCTTCAGCGTCTCCAGCCGCCGGGTCAGGCGCCGCACGAACGGGTAGGCACCACCGGCCACGGCCAGAAACAACATCAGCAACAGCGCCACCAGGCCCAGGCTGGCCAGCCAGTCGGCGGCCGGGGGCGGCAGCGGTATCCCGATCCGGAACCCACCGCTGCCACGCCCCAGCTCGCCAGCGCCGCCGGGCCCCCCTGGCCCGCCCGGCCCCACAACCATCATCGTGTCGGGCGGCGGCCCGGGTGGTGCGCCAGCCAATGACTCAGCCCGGTCTTCACCGCCCACGTTGCGCACGACCACGCCAGACGCGGCTCCACCTGGGCCTACCGCAGCGATCGCCAGCGACGGCGGACGATCACCCTCCGGCTCGCCACGCTGCAGCCGCACCATGTTCGGCCGCATCAGCCACAAGGTGCGGCCGTCTTCGAGGTGGATCGAGAAGGGGCGGCGCGGTCCGTTGGGGCCATCGGCCTCCCGCCGCAAGTACGACTCCGACGCGCCGATGCGCTGGCCCCGCTCGTCATGCAAGGCCAGAGGCACGCGCAGGCGGCGCGACCACTCGCGCAGCGCGTTGGTC
>NZ_JBFUGE010000389.1:0-5730 GCF_056403075.1 Ideonella sp. P3_A4
TGCTTCACCTGCGCCGCCAGTTCGCCGCGTTGCTGCTCGCCCTGGGTCACCTTGCTGCGCAGGTCGAGGATGGCTTTGCGCGCCTCGTCGTCGTCGAACATGCCCGCCTGAGCGGGCAGCCAAACGGCCATCAACGCGCCAAGCGCGACGGTACGCAACATGTGTCGGGCAAGCAGCATGGGGTCAGCGGTCCTTCAGCTCGGCGCGGCGGTTCTTGGCCCAGGCGGCCTCGTCGCTGCCTTGGGCGGCCGGGCGCTCTTCGCCATAGCTCACGGCTTCCAGCTGGCCTTCGGTCGCGCCGACCAGCAGCATCGATTTCTGCACCGCTTCCGCGCGCTTCTGGCCCAGGGCCAGGTTGTATTCGCGGCTGCCACGCTCGTCGGTGTGGCCTTCGACCTGCATCTTCTTGGCCTTGTTCGCACCGAGGTACTTGGCAAAGCCTTCGACGATCGGGCGGAACTCGTCCTTGACAACGAAGCTGTCGAAGTCGAAGTACACCGTGCGGCCCAGGCCTGCCGGCGGCACCGCGTTGGCGTTCAGGTCCACCGTCTTGACCGCGCTCTCGGCGGGCTTGGTGGTGTTGTTGTTCGCGCCCACTTCGGTCGGCGTACGGTTTTCGACCGGTGCGGGTTCATCCAGCTTCGTCGAGCTGCAGCCCGCCAGCCAGACCAGTGCCAATGCCGACATCGCGCCAGCCCCAACGTTCCACTTGACCTTCACGGCTCTCTCCTTCGTTGACGTGATTGTTTGCGATGCGCCTGGGCGCCCTTACCTGCCGTAAGGGCCCCAGACCGGCTCGCGGATATCGAGGCCGCTGGTCAACAGCCTCGTCTTGATCTTGCCATCCAGGGTGGTGGTCATCAACAGCTCTCGCCCTGAGGCGCGGGTCGCATAAATGATGAAGCGGCCATTGGGCGAGAAGCTCGGGCTCTCGTCGTCGTTGGTGTCGCTGACCGACTGGACCGTACCGCCAGCCAGGTCCATCGTCATGACCTTGAAGGCGCCGCTGCCCTGACGCTGCACGAAGGCCATTGTGCGGCCATCGGGGCTGATGGCAGGGCTGACGTTGTAGCTGCCCTGGAAGGTGACGCGCTCGGCGCCACCGCCGCCCACCGGCTGGCGGTAGATCTGCGGGCTGCCGCCGCGGTCGCTGACGAAGTAGATCGACTTGGCGTCGGGGCTGAACACCGGCTCAGTGTCGATCGCATGGCTTTGCGTGATGCGGCGCGGGTTCGTGCCGTCGCGGTTGATCAGGAACAGCTGCGAGCCACCGTCGCGTGACAACGTGACCGCCAGCTCGCGTCCGTCCGGCGACCAGGCCGGCGCGCTGTTCGAGCCCTTGAAGTTGGCGACCATGCGGCGCTGGCCCGTGGCCATGTCCTGCACCCAGACCACCGGCTTGCGCGTCTCGAACGACACATAGGCCAACTCGTGGCCATCGGGTGACCACGCGGGCGAGATGATCGGGTCGGGGCTGGTCAGCGGCACCTGGCCGCCTTCACCGTCGGCATCGGCCACGCGCAGCGTGTAGCGGCCACCGCCCTTGGTGACGAAGGCGATGCGGGTCGCGAACACGCCCTTCTCGCCGGTCAGTTTTTCGTAGATCGCGTCGGCGATGCGGTGGGCCGCCAGACGCAGGTCGGCCGCCGGCACAGCCAGGCTCTGGCCGCCTTGGTCGGCACCCTTGACGACATCCCACAGCTTGTAGCGCACGTCGAATCGGCCATCGACCAGCTTGCTGACCGAGCCGGCCACCAGCGCGTCGGTGTTGCGGCTGCGCAGGTCGGCAAAGCCGGGCGAACCGGTTTCGTCGATGTTCAACGGCGCGTCGACGAAGCGGAACGCGCCGCTGCGTTCCAGGTCGGCCTTGATGATGGCCGAGATCAGGTTCTCGCCGCCTTGCTCTTCACCGCGAAAACGCAGCAGCGTGATCGGCAGTTGCGTGGCGCCGATGCCGGAGATCTCCACCCGGAACTCGGCTTGCGCCGGCAGCGCGGCAGCGCCACCCAGGGCGCCGAGCGCGCCCATCCAATGTCGTCGGGACCACATAGGGGCTGATCGAGTCATGCTGTGGGCCGAAGGTTCCCCCCGGCGTCTGTTGTCAAGGTCTGGCGCGGCGCATTTTAGGGGCGCGTCCCCGGCGGCATACCATCACGCCCTCGGCCACGCCTGTTCCGTCTGTCGCCATGAGTAACCAGCCCCCGATCAGCCGCTTCCCCGTCCCGACCCTCGCCGAGCTGCCCGAAGACCTGCGCCAGCGCATCCTCGAGGTGCAGGAAAAGGCCGGCTTCGTGCCCAACGTCTTCCTCGCACTGGCCCATCGGCCGGCCGAGATGCGCGCCTTCCTGGCCTATCACGATGCCTTGCTGCTGAAGGAAGGCGGCGGGCTGTCGAAGGGCGAGCGCGAGATGATCGTCGTCGCCACCTCGGGCGCCAACCGCTGCCTGTACTGCGTCGTCGCGCATGGCGCGATCTTGCGGGTCTACGAAAAGAAGCCGCTGATCGCCGACCAGATCGCCGTGAACCACCGCAAGGCCGACATCACGCCGCGCCAGCGCGCGATGCTGGACTTCGCGATGAAGGTCTGCCTGCACGCCGACGAGATCGAAGAGGCCGACTACTCAGCGTTGCGCGGGCACGGCTTCACCGACGAAGACGCCTGGGACATCGGCGCGATCGCCGCGTTCTTCGGCCTGTCGAACCGCATGGCCAACCTGATCGGCCTGCGCCCCAATGACGAGTTCTACCTGATGGGCCGTGTTCCGCGCGAACCCCGGCAAAAGTGATGCCCGACACCTCTGCATTGAAGCTGTCCCCATTGGTCGCCGGCGCCTGGCGCCTGGCCGAATGGGATTTCAACGTTGGCCAACGCGTCAGCTGGATCGAAGGCAACATCGAGCGCGGCCTGACCAGCTTCGACCATGCCGACATCTACGGCGGCTACCAGGTCGAGGCGCTGTTCGGTGAAGCGTTGGCTCACTCGCCCGGGCTGCGCGATCGGATGCAGCTGGTCACCAAGTGCGGCATCAAGCTGACCGGCCCGGCGCGGCCGGCGCACGAGACCCATTGCTACGACACCTCCGCGGCGCACATCACCGCGTCGGTCGAGAACAGCCTGCGCGCACTGCACACCGACCGCATCGACCTGCTGCTGATCCACCGGCCCGATGCGCTGATGGATGCCGACGAAGTGGCCGCTACCTTCGAGCGCCTGCAGCGCGACGGCAAGGTGCTGCACTTCGGTGTCTCGAATTTCACCGTGCAGCAGTACGAGCTGCTGAACAGCCGCATCCGCCTCGAAACCAACCAGGTCGAGTGTTCACCGCTGCAGCTGGCACCGATCCATAACGGCACCTTCGACCAGGCGCAGCGCCTGCGCGCGCGGCCGATGATCTGGTCGCCGCTGGCCGGTGGTCAGCTCTTCAGCGCCGACACCGAGGCCGCGCACCGCGTGCGCTGGGTGATGGGCGAGATCGGCGCGCGCCTCGGTGTCTCGACCACCACGCTGGCAATCGCCTGGCTGCTGCGCCTGCCCTGCCAGCCGATCCCGGTGATCGGCTCACGCCGGCTCAGCGCCTCGGACGAAGCCGTTGCCGCGCTGAACGTGAAGCTGAGTGCGGACGACTGGTACCGCATCTGGAGCGCGTCGACCGGGCACGAGGTGCCCTGACTCGGTCCACGGCGGCCTGCGTTCGTCGCGCGTATTCGTAGTTCGCGCTGCCAAGGCTTGGCGTCCGGCGGCCTCACGCGTATGGTGAGTGGCTTCGTCCACCCATCAGGAGAGACCCATGAGCGTGAATGTCTACCTTTTCTTCGACGGCCGCGCCGAGCAGGCGATCGAGTTCTACAAGAAGACGCTGGGTGCCAGCGTCGACTTCATGATGCGCATGTCGGAAAGCCCCGAGCCGCCGCCGGCCGACTGCCCGCCAATGCCCGGCGACGCGATCATGCACGCGAGCTTTCGCATCGGCGACTCGATGTTGATGGCCTCGGACGCGCCGCCTTCGGGCGACAAGCCGTTCAAGGGCTTCTCGCTGTCCCTCAGCTACGCCACCGAAGCCGAAGCGCACAAGACCTTCGACGCGCTGGCACAAGGCGGCAAGGTCGAGATGCCGCTCGGCAAGACCTTCTGGTCACCCTGCTTCGGCATGCTGACCGACCAGTTCGGCGTGGGCTGGATGGTGGGCGTGGATCACAAGCAGTAGGCGCTGGCCCGTTCGGGCTGAGCCTGTCGAAGGCCTTCGACAAGCGCAGGGCGATCGGCGGGTAAGTCACCACATCGCCCGCACCCGCCCGATCGCCTCCTGCCGCGCGTCGTGCAACGCCCACGACGCGCGCAACATCGCGTCGTCGAAGTCCTCAGCGCTGCCAAACGAAGCCACCCCCACGCTCATTCGTACGCTCAGGTCTGCGGCCAGCGACGACCAATCGTGGTGTTCGATGATGTCGCTCAGGCGGGCCGCCGTCTTGATCGATTCGTCCATCGACGGACCGACCCCGACCGCCACGGCGAACTCGCCCTCTTCCCACGGTGTCAGCAAGTCCAACGGTCTCAGGTGCCTGCGAAGCAACTGACCTGTAGTTGAAAGCACCTGGAGCGCCACCGCGGGCGGGTGCCGCAAACGCAGCTTCAGGAAGCCGTCGATGCCGCCGATCATGACGATCAATGGCGTGTTCGCCGGCCGATCCGCCCGCCATTGCCCGATCTGTCTTCTGAATTCGTCACGTTGATGCAAGGCCACCGTGTCCGGATCGGCAGCCACGGCGCCGGCTGACTCATCAGCCAACCGATCGCCAGAAGGATCGATAGCACCGTCGCCACGGAGCAGGCGCATGAACTCAGGCTCCGAGCGCTCACGCTTGACTCTCAGGCGTTCGGCGAGAGCCTCCCAGTGAGAGCTGCCTTGGCCGGCGTGCAACGCTTCCCTGGCCGCCGCGTACTCGCGGTGAGCGTCCAGCGCATGCCGCCAATGCCCCTGGGCCTCCAGTAGCAGGCAGTTCTCCAGGTGCACTTCGGCGCGTAGCGCCGGGTCGCCTTGCTGCTCGGCCAATGCCTGTGCGGCCTTGATGTGAACGCTGGCAAGCCGGTATTGACCGGTCAGTCTCTCCAGCTGTGCCAGTCGCAATTCGATGTCGGCCAGACGGGGGCCGATCTCGGCAGCGATCGAGGCTGCGCGGCCCGCCCGCAGCACTTCACGCGCTTCATCCCAGCGTTGGACCGACATCAAGGTTCGGGCACATTCGACGGCCAACGCCAGAACCAACTGCTGGCGCCCCTGCGCGACGAGTGCATCGATATGGCGGCGCACTTCTTCATAGGCCGCTCGCATGTCCTCCCAACTGGCGTGCCGGGTTCTCAACAAGAGCTGACGCACGCTTAGCAGGTTGCTGACCGCCGTCGCGGCTGTGGCGGCATCGTCGATCAAGGGCGCCAGCGCGGCGCTTCGTTCGACGCAAGCGAGCATGTCGTCATGCAATTCAAGGGCGGCGTATGTCCCAGCGGCATTGCTCCAGAATCGGCAATGGGCCCGTGGGTCGTCGCCCAGCTTGGTAAGCAACCGCCAGCCTCGGTCCAAGGTGTCGAAAGCATCGGCTGCACGACCGAGCTTGGCCAGCGTCCGCGCATGCAATGGCAGAAGGTGCAGCAACCGCTCGTCGTCGCCAGCTCGCGCCAGCAGCTGCAAGCCCCGATGGCCTGCCGTGTAGGCCGCCCGGTCCAGGCCCATGAAC
>NZ_JBFUGE010000390.1:0-5716 GCF_056403075.1 Ideonella sp. P3_A4
CTTCTTCCACCGACTCTCCGACCCACGAAGCTTTTGTGCAGGTCACGCGCCTGCTGGCTGAGCTGGGGCACCCCCACCCGCCGCGCTGGCTCGATGTGCCGGCGCGCACCTGCCAGGAGGCCGCCGAGGCGCTGGGCCTGGCGACCGGGCAGATCGCCAAGAGCGTGATCTTCCGCCGCAAGGTCGACGATGTCGCGGTGCTGGTCGTCGCCTCCGGGGACAAGCGGGTCGACGAGAAGAAGGTCGCGGCGCTGGTCGGCCCGGTAGGCCGCGCCGACGCCGAGTTCGTCAAGGCCAAGACCGGCTATTCGATTGGTGGTGTCGCACCAGTCGGTCACGCGACGCCACCGGTGACGCTGATCGACCGTGAGCTGTTCCGCTTCGACGAGGTCTGGGCCGCGGCTGGTCACCCGAACGGCGTGTTCCGCCTGTCGCCGGCGGATCTGGAGCGGCTGACCGGTGCGCCGGTGGCCGACGTGGTGCAGGTGTGAGCGGCGGCCCGGTCATGCCCGCAGGCGTCGGCTCACCTTGCACCAGCGTTTGCAAGATGAGCGCGTCCACCGGCTGGTGCGAGGGCTGCTACCGCACGATCGACGAGATCATCGCCTGGAGCAAGATGGCCGACGACGACAAGCGCCGCATCTGGCAGCTGCTGCCGGCGCGGCAGCGGGCCGTGGCTTTGGCGCAGGCGCAGGCGAAGAAAGGCTGAAGCCGACATGACCCCCATCGTCTTCCACTTCGACGTGRTCTCGCCGTTCGCCTACCTGGCCTTCGAGCAGTTGCCTGAAGCGCTGGTCGGTTGCAGCCACGTTGTCGAATACCGGCCGGTGCTGTTCGCCGGCTTGCTGAAGGCCCATGGCCACAAGGGCCCGGCCGAGATCGAGCCCAAGCGCGAATGGACCTTCCGCCAGGTCGACTGGCTGGCCAAGAAACTGGGCTTGGCCACGATGCGCACGCCGGTGCCGCACCCGTTCAACCCGCTGGCCTTGCTGCGCCTGTCACTGGCCTGCGGCCCGGCCGGCCGGATGCCGAACCGGCGCATCGTCGAAGCACTGATGCGACACGTCTGGCAAGCCGACGGGGCTGACCCCAACGAGCCGGCGCGGCTGGCCGAGCTGCGCACCAGCCTGGCGCCCGAGCGCGACCCCGACAGCGACGAGGTCAAGGCCGAACTGCGCGCGCTGACCGACGCAGCGATCGCGCGCGGCGTGTTCGGTGTGYCGACTTTCGAAGCCTTGGGCCGCCTGTACTGGGGGCTGGACGCGCTGCCGATGTTGCGCGACGACCTGCTGGCCACCCAAGCGACCTGACGCGTCAGATTGACGGCATCGAGGCCTCGGGTGTTACCCGTGGTTGCGCTTGTTATTCCACATCATGCAATCAACCCTCAGGGTTGGACCTGAGTTTGTCAGCTTCGCATCAGCCAGCTGTCAGAACGAGGTCAGAGGCTGAATCGATAGTCGCGCCATGCGTCGCCGAGGTGGCGATGCAACGATCTCTCAGGAGACCTCCATGGCAACTGCAGCGGCAAGCGCACCGATGACAAGAGAAGAGAAGAAGGTCATCTTCGCCTCTTCGCTCGGCACGGTGTTCGAGTGGTACGACTTCTATCTGTACGGCACCCTTGCGGTGGTCATCGGCAACCAGTTCTTCTCGGCGCTGGACCCGGCCTCGCGCACGATTTTCTCGCTGCTGGCCTTTGCCGCCGGCTTCATCGTGCGGCCATTCGGCGCGCTGGTGTTCGGTCGTCTGGGCGACATGATCGGCCGCAAGTACACCTTCCTGGTCACGATCTTGATCATGGGCTTGTCGACGTTCATCGTTGGCGTCTTGCCCGGCTACAGCTCGATCGGCGTGGCTGCGCCGATCATCCTGATTGGCCTGCGCATGCTGCAAGGCTTGGCGCTCGGTGGCGAGTACGGCGGTGCCGCCACCTACGTGGCCGAGCACTCGCCACAAGGCAGGCGCGGGTTCTACACCTCGTGGATCCAGACCACGGCGACTGTGGGCCTGCTGCTGTCGCTGTTGGTGATCCTGGGAGTGCGCAGCTGGTTGCCTGAAAAGGACTGGAACGACTGGGGCTGGCGGATTCCGTTCCTGGTGTCGATCGTCCTGCTCGCGGTCAGTGTGTGGATCCGTTTGAGCATGAACGAATCGCCCGCCTTCAAGAAGATGAAGGAAGAGGGCAAGACCTCGAAGGCGCCGCTGACCGAATCGTTCGGCCAATGGAAGAACCTGAAGATCGTGATCCTGGCGCTCGTTGGCCTGACCGCCGGCCAGGCCGTGGTCTGGTACACCGGCCAGTTCTATGCGCTGTTCTTCCTGACCGGCGCGCTGAAGGTCGACCTGGTCACCGCCAACCTGCTGATCGCCGCGTCGCTGGTCCTGGGCACGCCGTTCTTCATCGTGTTCGGCATGCTTTCGGACAAGATCGGCCGCAAGCCCATCATCATGGCCGGCTGTCTGATCGCCGCGCTGACCTACTTCCCGCTGTTCAAGGCCCTGACCGAGGCGGCCAACCCCGACCTCGCCAGAGCTCAGGCCGCGAACAAGGTGGTGGTCACCGCCGACCCGAAGGAGTGCTCGTTCCAGTTCAATCCGACCGGCACGGCCAAGTTCACCAGTTCGTGCGACATCGCCAAGCAGGTGCTGTCAGCCAAGTCGGTGAGCTATGACAATGCGGTGGGCACCGGCCCTGCCAAGATCAGCATCGGTGAAACGGTGATCGAAAGCTTCACCGCCTCCGGCCTGCCACCTGATGAAGCCAAGAAGAAGGATGGCGAGTTCAAGAAGGTGGTGGGTGACGCGCTGAAGGTCGCCGGCTATCCGGACAAGGCCGACCCGGCGAAGATGAACAAGGCCCTGATCGTCGGCATCCTGACGCTGCTGGTGATCTACGTGACGATGGTCTACGGGCCAATCGCCGCGATGCTGGTCGAGCTGTTCCCGACCCGCATCCGCTACACCTCGATGAGCCTGCCGTACCACATCGGCAACGGCTGGTTCGGCGGCCTGCTGCCGGCCACCGCGCTGGCGATCGTGGCACAGACGGGCAACATGTACAACGGCTTGTGGTACCCGATCATCATCGCCGTGATGACCTTCATCGTCGGCATGCTGTTCGTCAAGGAAACCAAGGACGTGGACATCTACGCCAAGGACTGATGGCCAGACGCAGCCGGCGCTGGCCACGGGGTCAGCCCGGCAGACAGACCTGGTCTGAATGCTGGCTGTGGAGGGATGAACAGGCTGGCTGCCGACAGCCCCGGCGAAACCGGGCGCACGGCCCAGCGATCGAGACGGCGCGCTAGCAAGCGCCATGCGACAGCAGCGCAAGGGCGGCCCGAGAGGGTCGCCCTTCTTGTTTTCAGCGGCACCGTCCGGCTGGTGTCAGCCTGCCCCTCTATCGTGCCGCCATCATTTCAAGGACCCGACCATGTGGAAGATCGTCATTGCTTTCGTCTTGTTTGCCGCGCTCGCGATGTACATGCTGTCCAAGGGGGGGGATATGGACATCAGCGGCGAGAAACACGGCATCGATGAGCATCCCGCGGCTACGCAGGCTGCATCGGCCGCCACTGGCGCTGCCAGCGCCGCGATGGCACCGGCCTCGGCTGCGTCGAACTGACTGCCGTAGCGCGCGGCGTCAGGCCGGCGCTCCCAGGGCGTGCACCACGGCTTCTGCAATCGCCAAGGACGCAGTGAGCCCCGGCGACTCGATGCCGAACAGGTTCACCAGGCCCGGCACGCCGTGTACGGCAGGGCCGTCGATGCGGAAGTCCGCTGCCGGCTCGCCCGGGCCGCTGATCTTGGGCCGCACGCCGGCGTAGCCCGGCTGCAGCGCACCGACCGACAAGCCGGGCCAGTAGCGCCGCACCTCGACGTCGAAGCCGGCGCCGTCGGCCGGGTCGACGCGGTAATCGAACTCTGGCCCCGGGCCGCGCGCAGTGGCCCGATTCGCCGCAGCCGGCTCCAGCCAACGAAAGCTCGGCCCGAAGCGGGCTTGTCCGCCCAGGTCCAGCGTCAGGTGCACGCCCAGGTGGCTGCTCTCACCAGGCACGGGGTAGACCAGGTGCGAAAACGGCGCGCGGCTGCTGAGCATGAAGTAGGCGCCTTGCGCGTAGCGCGGTGTCGGCACGTGGCGCGCATCCAGCCCGTCGATCGCACCCGCGACTTGGCAGGCCTGCAAACCAGCGGCGTTGACGACGCTGCGCGCCTTCAAGCGGCTCGGGGTTTCGCCCCCGACCTCCAGCAGCACGCCGCCTTCCACCACCTGCCCTCGCAGCACGGGTGATTGCAGCGCCAGCATCGCCCCCGCGCCTTCGGCATCGCCAAGCAGCGCCAGCATCAGGCCATGGCTGTCGATGATGCCGGTCGAGGGAGACAGCAGTGCGCCATGGCACGCCAGAGYAGGCTCAAGCGCTTGCGCCTCGTCGGCCGACAGTCGCTGCAGATCGTGCACACCGTTCGCGCGGGCCTGGGTCAGCACGGCGTCCAGCCGTGGCAACTCGTCGTCGCTGCACGCCACCACCAGCTTGCCGCAGCGCCGGTGTGCCACGCCGTGGCTGTCGCAATAGGCGTAGAGCAGTTGCTTGCCGCGCACGCACAGCTGGGCTCGCAGTGACCCGGTCAGGTAGTAGAGCCCGGCGTGGATGACCTCGCTGTTGCGTGCGCTGGTCGCGGTGCCGAAGGCGCTCTCGCTTTCGAGGATCACCACCTCGCGGCCGGCCAGAGCCAGTGCGCGCGCCACCGCGAGCCCGACCACGCCGGCGCCGATGACGACCACGTCGATCTCTTCCATGGCGACGATTGTGCGTCGGCGGCTGCGGCATCATGCGCGCTGCGATGGCCGCCATCTCCGAACTCGACACCGATGCATTCGAGCCCCGCCTGGCCCCTGCGGCCCGGCGCCGCGTGATCCTCGGCCTGGTGCTCACCTGGTTGGTGTTCTGGGTCTTGATGGCCTGGGTCAGCGCGCAAGACCATTGGCGCAACGGCGGCACGGCGGCTTGGCGCCCGGTGGTGAACGAATGCACTTCGATGCTGACCGCCAGTGCGCTGCTGGTGCTGCAGTGGTGGCGTGCCCGCCGGCTCGACCGCTGGCTGGCACAGCCGCTGCAGTGGTTCGCGCGCCTGTTGGTGTGGCTGCCGCTGATCGGGCCGCTGTTCGTCGTCATCAATTTCAGCCTGCGCGCCGTGGTGTTCGGCCTCGCCGGCCAGCCTTATTCGCACGAGCCGTGGGGCGAGGCCATGCTGTACGAGCTGCCGAAGTTCGCGATCTACTTCGGCCTGTTCGCCGGTGTGCAGTTCGGTGTCATGTCGTACCGCGCCTGGCATGTCGAACGCTTGCGCGCCGAGCGTTTGAGCGGCCTGACCCAGCAGGCCAAGCTGACCCAGCTGACCCAGCAATTGCAACCGCACTTCCTGTTCAACGCCCTGAACACGATCTCGGCCCTGATCCACAGCGACCCCGACCGCGCCGATGCCTTGCTGGGCAGGCTGGCCGCGCTGCTGCGCGCTGCGACTGATGCGGCGCAGCGCCCCGAGCAGCCGCTGGCCGACGAACTGGCGCTGGTGCGCGGCTACGCCGAGATCATGCTGGAGCGTTTCGGCGACCGCGCTCGCATCGACTGGCGCATCGATGAGGCGGCGCTGGCTTGCCCTGTGCCGACCTTGTCGCTGCAGGTGCTGCTCGAGAACGCCTTCAAGCACGTGG
>NZ_JBFUGE010000391.1:0-5710 GCF_056403075.1 Ideonella sp. P3_A4
CCTCTCTAGGTTGGCTCGAAAACGAACCGCCCCGGCCCCCTTGGCGGCGGCGCAGGGTGGAGGAGACATGAAGGCGCACACGAGGGCTGCTGACGGCCCCTTTGGAGAGGGCCTGGCATCGCTCTATTCAGTGCACGGGGTCAGACTGCAAGACCGCGAATGCACGACGAACGCCATTCATAGTCATGACTATTAGGTAGTCATGACTACTCAACCATCCGGAACTACCCGAGGCCGGGTTTGCCGGTGGTTTCAGATCAAGCGGCAGGCGGCTTCCTCAAACGGAAGGCGGCTGCCGAAGCAAGGGTCAAACGGAGTCGGGTTCGGCCTCTTCAGCGCTGCTGAGCTGCTGCAATTCCACCAGCCGGCGGTACAGACCACCCTCGATCTGCATCAGGTCTTCGTGCGGCCCGAGCTCGGCAATGCGGCCGTGGTTGAGCACGACGATGCGGTCGGCATCGCGGATGGTCGACAGCCGGTGGGCGATCGAGATCAGCGTCAGCTTGCCATGCAGCTTGGCCAGGGCCTGCTGCACAACGGCTTCGGTCTCGCTGTCGATGTGCGAGGTGGCTTCGTCGAGCAGCAGGATGCGCGGCTGGCCGGCCAGCGCTCGGGCAATCGCGATCAACTGCTTCTCGCCGACCGCGAGGCGTGCGCCGCCTTCGCCCAGCTTGGTCTCGTAGCCTTGCTCTAGCCGGCTGATGAAGCCGTGCGCCCCGGCGGCGATGGCTGCGGTTTCGATCTGCGCATTGGTCAGCGGCCGGCCCATCGCAATGTTCTCGCGCGCACTCGCAGCGAGCAGGAAAGGCTCTTGCGGCACCAGGCCCACCGCGTCGCGGAAGGCGGCTTCGTCGAGGCTCGCAATCGGTTGGCCATCGATCAGCAATTGACCGTCGGCCACGGGGTAGAAGCGCAGCAGCAGCGACAGCAGGCTCGACTTGCCGCTGCCGGTGGGGCCGACGATGCCGATGAACTCACCCGGTGCGATGTCCAGCGACACCTGGCGCAGTACCGGCGTGCCGGGGGTGTAGGCAAAGTCCAGCTGGTTGACGCGCACGGCGCCGGCGGTGACGCGGCCTTCAGCCGTCGGCCGGTCGGCCTCGGCTTCTTCGAGCAGCGTGTTGACGCGGGCAGCGGCGATGATCGCCTGCTGCAGCTGCGAGAACTGCATCGTCAGCTGGATCAGCGGCTCGGTCACGCGGCCGACGTAGGAGACGAAGGCGTAGAGCACACCGACTTCGATCGCACTCAGCGCGCCGCCACCTTCGCGCATCCCGAACACCGCGATCACCACTGCGAGCATCGCAACGTTCAGCAGGTCGAGCGCTGGCCGCAGCAGCAGGGCGTTGGCGCGCAGCTCGGTCTGGCGTGACTGGTAGTGGTCGTTGTTGATGCGGGCGTAGCGATCGCCGTAGCCCAGCGTCGCGCCCGTGGCCTGCAACACCGCCATGCCAGAGATCGACTCGGCCGTTTGCGCGTTCAACTCGCTGCGCAGCTGGCGCGTGCGTGCGACCGCCGGGGCCGACAAGCGCTGGTACAGGTAGACGATGCCGAACACCGCGGGCACCAGCGTCGTCACGATCAGCATCAGGCGCCAGTCGAGGAACGCCATCGTCACTAACAGGCTGGCCAGCATGATCAGGCAGTCCAGCATCACGAACAGCACCTGCACGTAGAGCTGCTTGACGGCTTCAGTGTCGTTGGTGACGCGGCTGACGAGCTGACCGGTGATGGCTTTGTCGAAGAAGCTCATTGGCAGCCGCAGCACATGGCCGTAGACCGACTCGCGGATGCGCCGCACCGAGCGCATCGCCACCCCCGCCAGGCGGCTGAGTTGCCGGTAGCGCACCCAACTGGCGATCCAGCCGGCGACCAACGCGCCGATCAATAGCGCAGCGATGTTGGCCATCGCTGGGTCGCGAGGTAGCAGGTAGCGGTCGATGTAGGCCTTGCCGAGCACCGGGCCTAGCGCGTCGAGTGCAGCGGCCACTGCGAGCCAGGCCAAGCCGATCCACAGGTGGCGTGACTCGGGCTTGGCTGCGCGCCACAGCAGCGCGGCGGCGCGGCGGCCGGTGGAGTTGGTGTTGTCAGTGGTCTTCACGCGTTGGGGTGCCGCTGGGGCCGGTGAAACGCATGGAAGCGTGATGAGGGGAGGGGGTGGCGTGCAGCGGTCGAGGAATGCAGAGCTTGCTGGTGTCGCGGCGGCAGGGTGGTGGCGGTGCCCCCGGTCACCGTCCGCTCGCGGACCACTGTGAACGCACTGCGTGGCGCATCTCCATTAACACCGTGATGCCTCGCCTGCGTTGGGGCGACCGCGAATGAGGTCCGGCGCCCGGGGACACCACCGCCACCCTGCAGGCACCGTCCGTGGCGGGGCACGCCGTTGCATGCCACGTTGGGTGCCGGTGGCGGTGGCTTGGGGTGCGTTCGCAGGCCTTCATTCGCGGTCGCCCCAACCGATGCATGAGAGCACGGTGTAAACCGAGAGACCTGGACGAGCGCACCCCGGCTCCCCGCGAGCCAGGCCGGAGAACGTGCCCCAAGCCGCCGGCCTTGCTCGACCGTTGTCGTTGGAGTTGGTGCCAACTCAATCGGCTTCAAGCGACGCCTCCAACTGCTGGATGCGCCATTGCTGCGCGTACCAGCTGTGGGCCAGGCCCTTGGCCAGCAACTGCTCGTGCGTGCCACGTTCGGCCAGATGCCCGTGGCGCAGCACCGCAATCAAGTCAGCATCGGCCACCGCCGACAAACGATGGCTGACGACGATGACCGTGCGGCCTTTGCGTTGCTCGCGCAGGTGAGCCAGGATGCGGTGTTCGGTCTCGGTGTCGACGGCAGACAGCGCGTCGTCCAGCAACAGCAGCGGGGCGTCGGCCAACAGTGCACGGGCAATCGCGACGCGTTGGCGTTGGCCGCCGGAGAGCGTGACGCCGCGTTCGCCGACCGGCGTGTCGTAGCCCTGCGGCAAGCGTTGGATGTCGTCGTGCACGTCGGCCAATTCGGCCACCGCTTCCACCTCGGCGCGTGTGGCACCGGGTTTGGCCAGCGCGATGTTCTCGGCCACACTGGCGGAAAACAGGATCGGCTCTTGCGGCACCCAGGCAATGCCGGCGCGCAGTGCGTTCAGCGTGTAGTCGGGCAGGCCGATGCCACCCCAGGTGATGCCGCCGGCCTGCGGCATCCATTGGCGCAACAGCAACTTCAGCAGCGTGCTCTTGCCCGAGCCGGTGGGGCCAACCAGCCCCAATGTCGAGCCCGGTGCGATGTGCAGCGACAGGCCATCCAGCGCTGCGTTGTTCGCGCCCGGGTAGGCGAAACGCAGATCGCGCAGCGCGATCTCGCCCGCGCGCACGGCCTCGACGCTGCCGTCGTCGTCGATCGCCAGCGGTTCGTCGAGCATGGCCGACAGGCGCGTCCACGCCGCACGGCCACGTTGCCACAGCGCCAGCACCCAACCCGCCGCGAACATCGGCCAGATCAGCTGCACGAGGTAAAGCTGGAAGCTGGTCAGCTGGCCGATCGTCAGCTCGCCGTGCCAGACCAACCAGCCGCCGAGCGCGAGCGACAGCACCACCGAGGTCGCCAGCGTCATGCCCACGGCGGGCTCGTAGCGGGCTTCCCAGCGCTGTGACCAGTAGCTGGCGTCGGCGGCCTTCTCGGCCAGGTCAGCAAAGACCTTTGCGCTGCGCGCTTCCAGTCCTAGAGCGCGCAGCGTGCGCACGCCCGACAGCGTCTCTTGCACATGGTCGTTCAGGTCACCGAAACGCTCCAGCGCCTCTTTCGAGCGGCCATGCACGTGGCCCGAGATCCACGCAAAACTCCAGGCCATCAGCGGGAAGGGCAGCAGCGCGATCGCGGCCAGGCGCCAGTCGACGCCGAGGGCCATCGTCGAGACCACCAGCACGAGAGTCAGCGTGCCGTCGAAACCGGCCAGCATCGCCTCGCCGGCGGCCATCTCGACCGCGTCGACATCGTTGGTGGCCAGCGCCATCAGGTCGCCAGTGCGGCGCGTCTGATAGAAGCGCGGGCCTTGGTCGGCCAGGCGTTGGTACAGGCGCCGGCGCAGCTCCACGCCCATCTTGTAAGCCGCGGCGTACAGCCGCACACGCCAGCCGACTCGCAGCAGATAGATCGCGAGGCCGGCCGCCAGCAGCAGCGCCAGCTGGCGCCACAGCGCCGGGCCGGCCAGTTCGCGTGCGACCAGCGCGTCGACCAGGTGGCCAATCTGGCGTGGCAGCCAGACTGTCAGCAATGCGATGCCGAGCAGCATCACCGCCGCACCCGCATAGGCCGCGGCGTGGCGGCGCACGAAAGCGCGGATCAGGGCGGCGAGCGTCATGCGGAACGGCCAGGGCAAAGCGGGCGATTTTAGGGATCGTGGCGAACCTTGCAGGAGCCAGGACAATGACACGACCACGACATTTCGTAATGGCAGCCTGGCTGCCACCCCTACCAGAGGAGCACCCGCATGGCCAAGGATTTCAGCGACATGGAAGACTCGAACCCCAGCGCCAACCCGAGCATCCACGAGGTGTCGGACCCGGCGCGCCGCGTGTGGCTGGGGGGCGGCCTGGCCATGGCCGCCGGCAGCCTGTTCGGCCCGGGGCTGCTCACTGCCTGCGCCAGCGCGGCGCAGCAGGCCACCAGCCCCGCAACACTTGGCCGTGCGATCGGCTTCAAGGGCGTCGCGATGGCGGCAATCGATGGCGTGGTCGTGCCCGATGGTTACCGTGCGCAAGTGCTGTACCGCTGGGGTGACCCGGTGGGCGTGGCCGGGCAGATGCCGGCCTTCAAGCCCGACGCGTCGAACACCGCGGCCGAGCAGGCGCTGCAGGCCGGCATGCACCACGACGGCATGGCCTTCTTTCCGCTCGACGGCGGCGCCCGCCACGGCGTGCTGGCGATGAACCACGAGTACGTCGACGACGGCCTGCTGCACACCGATGGCGTGAAGACCTGGAGCGCCGAGAAGGCCTTCAAGAGCATGGCCGCGCACGGCGTGTCGGTGATCGAAGTCGAGAAGACCGACAGCGGCTGGAAGACGGTGACGCCCTCGCGCTACGCCCGCCGCATCACCGCCCGCACGCCGATGCGCATTGCCGGCCCCGCCGCCGGCCACGCGATGATGAAGACCGCCGCCGACCCGACCGGCACGCTGGTGCTGGGCACCTACAACAACTGCGCCAATGGCCAGACGCCCTGGGGCACCTACCTGACCTGCGAAGAGAACTGGGCCGGC
The DNA here is from genome assembly GCF_056403075.1 of Ideonella sp. P3_A4. Classification (NCBI taxonomy): domain Bacteria; kingdom Pseudomonadati; phylum Pseudomonadota; class Betaproteobacteria; order Burkholderiales; family Sphaerotilaceae; genus Ideonella; species Ideonella sp. P3_A4. The sequence goes on from NZ_JBFUGE010000391.1 coordinate 5,240, forward strand.
TACTTCGAAGGGCCGGAGCAGCCGGACGCGCACCAGAAACGCTGGGGCCTGAAGAAGGGCAATGGCAGTTACTACCACTGGTACGAAGCGGACGAACGCTTCGATGCGACCAAGCACCCGAACGAGTTCAACCGCTTCGGCTGGATCGTCGAGATCGACCCGATGGACCCGACCAGCACGCCGGTCAAGCACACCGCGCTCGGCCGCGCTGCGCACGAGGGTGCGGCCACCGCGTTGACGGCCGGCGGCAAGGCCGTGGTCTACATGGGCGAGGACGCGCGCTTCGAGTACATCTACAAGTTCGTCAGCCGTGACGCGATGAAGCCCGGCGGCCTGGCCGCCAACCGCGAGCTGCTCGACCACGGCACGCTGTACGTCGCGCGCTTCGATGTCGACGGCAAGGGCGAGTGGCTGCCGCTGGTGCACGGCCAGGGCCCGTTGACGGCGGCCAACGGCTTTGCCGATCAGGGC
>NZ_JBFUGE010000392.1:0-5669 GCF_056403075.1 Ideonella sp. P3_A4
CGCCTACCCGGCGCACGCAGCGTTCGGCGGCTACAAGCAATCGGGCATCGGGCGAGAGAACCACAAGATGATGCTCGACCACTACCAGCAGACCAAGAACCTGTTGGTCAGCTACAGCGAGCAGCCGCTCGGCTTCTTTTGACCCCGAGATGGCCGTCGCGCAAGTGACCGCCACGCCCGAGGCGCTCGCACTGATCGAGCGCCTCGCGGCGAAGCACGGGCCGTTGATGTTCCACCAGAGCGGCGGCTGCTGCGACGGCAGCGCGCCGATGTGCTACCCCGATGGCGAGTTCCTCGTCGGCGACAGCGACAAGCTGCTGGGCCACATCGGCGGCATGCCGTTCTACATCAGCGTGTCGCAGTACGAGTACTGGCGCCACACCCAGCTGATCATCGACGTGGTGCCCGGCCGCGGCGGCATGTTCTCGCTGGAGGGCTCACAGGGGCAACGCTTCCTGACCCGCTCGCGGCTGTACGACGACGCCGAATGGCTGTGGCTGCAGGCTCAGGCACCCGCGGCGTAAGCCCGGTGCAAGACGGCGCCCCGGTTGTGCCAATTTGGCGCAACCGGGGCTTGCGCCAGCGCAAGTCCACGAGGGATTCCTGCACTGACACTCGGGGCCCCTACCCCCTACGATGCCAGGGTGCCCAGCCGGTGAGTAGCTGCCCCTGGTGGCCCCGGCGGTGCGCGAAAGGATCCGTGCGATGGCGACCCCCACCCTGGCCCGCGACCCCGCTGCCTTGCCGGCACTGGGCGACCCGCTGCACGCCATGAGCATCCTGCATTCGCACGAACGCTGCGCGGCGCTGGGCCTGTCGCGCATCGACCGGCCGGATCACACCTCGGTGATCCGCTCCGACCTGGCCGTCGCCCGCGAGCGCAACCTGCGCCTGCACCTGCATGCTGCCCCGGTGATGGAGCTGCTGCTGGAGCAGACCATGGCGACGCAAAGCATGGTGCTGCTGACCGATGCGCAAGGCACCGTGCTGCACTCGGTGGGACACGACGGCTTTCTGCAGCGCGCCTCGAAGGTGGCGCTGGCGCCGGGGGCCAACTGGTCCGAATCGAGCAAGGGCACCAACGCGATCGGCACGGCCTTGGTCGACGAGGTGCCCACCGTCGTGCACGCCGACGAGCATTTCATGCACGCCAACGGTTTTCTCACCTGTTCGGCTGCGCCGATCTTCGACCCGCGCGGCAACATGCTCGGCGTGCTCGACGTCTCGGGCGACCACCACTCGTACCACCTGCACACGATGGGGCTGGTCAAGATGTCGGCCCGGATGATCGAGAACCACTGGCTCTCGGACGACTTCCGTCACGCACTGCGCCTTCACTTCCACAGCCGGCCCGAGTTCATCGGCACGCTGATGGAGGGCATCGTCGCGGTCGGGCGCGACGGCAAGCTGCTCGGCGCCAACCGCAGCGCGCTGGACCAACTTCGCCTGAGCGGAGCGGCGCTGCGCATGAACAGCCTGACGGCGCTGTTCAGCGTCACCGTCGGCGCGGTGATCGACCATTTCCGCTCGCCGATGGCGCCGCCGATGGCGATGGTGCTGCCCAACGGCCAGCCGCTGCACATGCGCGCCGTCTTCAACTGGCCAACCTGGCATGCGCTGGGCAGCGTGACGATCGACGCCCACGACGACAGCTTCGACACCGCACCGGCGACAGCGCCCGAGGGCGGCTTCTTCGCCGCCGCCGCCGGCACGCGACCTGCCGCCACTCCCGGCGCTTCGCCAGGCTTGTCGGGCCTGCGCTACCTGCAGACCGGCGACGCGCAGATGGAAGCGGTGATCACCAAGGTCAAGCGGGTGCTCAACCGCGACATCTCGATCCTCGTGCTCGGCGACACCGGCACCGGCAAAGAGCTGCTCGCCCGCGCGATCCACCAAGACTCCGACCGCGCCCGTTACCCCTTCGTCGCGGTCAATTGCGCCTCCATCCCCGAGCACCTGATCGAGGCCGAGCTGTTCGGCTACGAAGACGGCGCCTTCACCGGCGCGCGGCGCAAAGGGGCCACCGGCAAGATCCTGCAGGCCAATGGCGGCACGCTGTTCCTGGACGAGATCGGCGACATGCCGCTGGCCTTGCAGGCCCGGCTGTTGCGCGTGCTGCAAGAGCRCCAGGTCACGCCGCTGGGCTCGGCCAAGTCGGTGCCGGTGGACGTGGCGGTGGTCAGCGCCACCCACCGCCCGCTGCGCGAGATGATGAGCGCGCAGACCTTCCGCGAAGACCTGTACTACCGGCTGAACGGCCTGGTGGTGCGGCTGCCCGCGCTGCGGGAGCGCAGCGACCTTTTGACCATCGTGCGCAAGATCCTGCGCGCCGAAACCAATGGCCGCCCGCTGGACCTGGACGACGAGGTCATCCGCCTGCTGCAGGGCTACCGCTGGCCGGGCAACATCCGCCAGCTGACCAACGTGCTGCGCACCGCTGCGGTGATGGCCGGCAGCGAGACGGTGATCACCCGCGCCCATCTGTCCGACGACTTTCTCGAGGATGCTCAGCAAGACCTGCCGAAGCCCCCTGCGGTCGCCGTCGGGCTCAGCGCAGCTGGCGCAGCAGGCACAGCCGCAGTCGATACGCCGGCACCCGATGCATCGACGCTCGAAGAGATGGAGCTGCGCACCATCCAGCGCGCGGTCGACGAGGCCGGCGGCAACATCTCGGTCGCCTCTCGGCGCCTGGGCATCAGCCGCAACACCATCTACCGCAAGCTGCGCTGGGCCGGCAACGAGAAGGGCTGAGCTGGCGAGGCCGGCCCGGCGCGCGGGCCGAGCGCTCGTGCAGGCTCAGCGGCTCAGCGGCGTGGCGATGAAGACGTGCCGATACCCTTCGAATCGACCGTGGCCGATGATCACGCCGTCATTGTTCATGTCATCCGCGGAAAGGTCAGACCAGCCCGCACCACTGTCGTCGAGCAACGACTGCAGTTCTGCGCACTGGCCATCGCGAATCAGCGCGGCGTCGCGGGAGGCACCCAAGCCGTGGAAGTTGCCGGCGATCCAGCCGTTGTTGTTGATGGCCACGGGCCAGACGTCTTGCTGGCCACAAAGCGGCAGTTCTTGCATGGACTTCCCGTCGTGCAGAAAGGGACGCCAGTTCAGATTCGTCACCTTCATGCCGACCACGTGGCCCCGGTCGTTCATCGCCTCGAGATAGACCTCCAGACCACGCGGAGTCAGCCAACGCACCGGTTTGCCTTCCTCCCAGATGAACACATACGGCGTGACGGTCAGGTAGTCCGTGACGCCGGCCACCTGCCCGCGCTTGTTGATCAAGGTCGGGAAGGTCACATGGCCATCCGAGAGCGGCACCTTGACCGCGACACCATCGCGAACCAGGAACCCGCCCCGGGTGGCCACCCCGCCGATCGGGCAGTCGATTTCGACCACGTACGCGCCCGCGTCGTTGATCGACTGCGGATAGGCGCCACGCGAATCGTCGCAGCCGACGATGGCGCCCACGTCAGTCAGGGTGCCGTCGGCCGCCCACACGCCGCCGTAGTTGTTCCAGTCGCGCTGATAGCTGCCGACCACGACGCCGGCGTTGTTCACCTGCGGCTTGCCCGGGTAGTGCATGGCCTGCGTCTCGGCCAGCGCTTCCACCTTTTTGCCCCGGTGCGAGCGGAACGAAACGCTCTCTCCGGTCTGGCCGTCCACCCCACCGCCGGCCACGCTGCCGTTGTCGCTGATGGAACTGGCCCATTTCGGCGTCACGCCGTTGCCCTTTTTGAGCAGTTCGATTCGGTAACCCGGCGCAGCCATCGCGGCCTGGGCGAAAACCAGGCCCAGAGCGAACACGGTCAGCAGCCGGCAGGATGTCAACGAACGCATGGACGGTCTCCGTGATGTTTYGAAGGCGCCCATACTAACCTGTTAGTTACGCGCAACCATCAACAACAACAACGACTGAAACGGCCGGCCGCCGCGAGGTGGCCGGCCTTTGCTTCAGCGCTGATCCGCTGCGATCGGCGTCGCGATGAACGCGCGCTCCTTGCCCAGGTAGAGGCCGTCGCCGACGATCACGCCCTGGTTGTTCACGCCGGTGGCATGCAGGTTGGTCCAGTCCGCCCCGCTGGCGTTGAGCAAGGCATCCAGCAACTGGCACTTGCCGCCTTCGATCAACGCGGTGTGGCGGTTCTTGCGGCCGCCATAGACACCGACGACACGGTCGTCATTGGTGATGCCGACCGGCGTAGCGGCATTCTTGCCGTCACACCGTGGCAGCTCGCGCATGGAGGCGCCGTCGAACAGGAAGGTGCGCGCCGAACCGCTGGCCAGCACCGACGTGCCGGCCACGTGCCCGAGTTCGTTGATGGCATTGGCGTACGAGCTCTTGCCGCCGAGCGTGCCCAGCGGCGTCATCACGCCGTTTTGCCAGATGAACGCTTCGGCCTCGCTGATGCCGTGGMTGTCAGGTGGCAACATCGAAAAACCGGTCACCTGGCCATTGCCGTTGATATCTTGCGCATAGGTCTGGCCACCGCCCAAGTCCGGCAGCACCGAGACGACCCCTTGATATCGCACCACCGGGCCATCCACCGGCGCGCCGTTCAACAGGCAATGGGCCTTGAAGACCGCGTCGCCCGCTTCGTTGAGCGCGAGCGGGATGCTGTAGTCGATGTCCGTTCCGCGCGTGCAGCCGGCCAGTTCAACCAGGGGGACCATGGTGCCGTTACCGTGCCACATCGCCCCCTGCAGGCTGAGGGAGTCGCCCTCGTCGCGCAGGTAGTAGCCCAGCACGTCGCCGGCGTTGTTGACGTCGAGGTTGTAGCCCGGCGCGCCTTCCGACCCTTCCAGCGGCTGAGGCTTCTGCCCGCTGCGCGCGATGAAGGTGACGTTCCACTTCTCGCCGCTCACACGACCGGAACCGACCACGTTGCCGTTGTCGCTGATGGCGCTGGCGGACGTTGGAACCACGCCGTTGCCCTTGGCCACCGGCGCGATGCGGTAGGTGGGTGATGCAGCCAAAGCGGCCGCCGAAGCCAGCACGCCGAGACCGGCCACCGACAGTTGCAGACAACGAGTTGTCCAGCGTTGCATGAGATTCGCCTCCATGGATATTCAGGAAGCGGCCATGCTAGGTTGATATCAAACGAAGTCACGCCTCGGGAGGTTACGCACAGGTAACACCATGTCGCATGAACTAATTGATTAGAGTGATTGTCACCTCACAAGTGACCGAGCCATGTGGTCACTCATCGAATCGCCACACCCCACGGCAGCTTGCCGACCGGGATCTCGGCCAGGCGCGTGTGGCGCAACGCGTCGACCACCACCACGCTGCCCGATCGTCCGCAAGCCACATAGAGCTTCGCGCCGTCGGGCGACAGCGCCATGTTCCAGGGCCGCTGCCCCACCGCCACCGTGGCCACGGTGGCCAGGCTGGTGGTGTCGATCACCGACACCGACGCCGCACCGCCATTGGAGACATACAGCCAGCGGCCGTTTGGATGCACCGCGATGCCATTGCTGCGCGAACCCGCCGTCAGCCTGTGCGCCACCGTCAAGCTGTGCGTATCGATCACGTACACCTCGTCCGAGTTTTCGGCCGCGATGTAGGCCCGCGCGCCGTCGGGCGAGAAGCCGATGCCGCGTGGCCGCGCACCGACCGGGATGCGCGCCACGTCGGCTCGCTTCGCCACATCGATCACGTTGACCGC
>NZ_JBFUGE010000393.1:0-5568 GCF_056403075.1 Ideonella sp. P3_A4
GGGCATCAGTTGTCTCAAGGCAGAGGCCAGGCGGGCGTCGGGCTCGGTTGTCTGCAGCGCGGCGCGCAGCCGTTGCACCGACCTGCTCAAGCGCTCGGCAGTGACCGGCTTGAGCAGGTAGTCCAGCGCGGCCTGCTCGAAGGCCTGCACGGCGAACTCGTCGTAAGCGGTGACGAAGACCACACGGGTGCGACCCTCGATGCCCTGCGCCACCTCGAGCCCAGTCAGGCCCGGCATGCGGATGTCGAGGAACGCGATGTCGGGTTCGTGCTGGTCGATCGCTGCAGCGGCCTCCAGGCCATTGCGTGCGGTGGCCACGATCTGCAGCTCGGGCCACAGCGTGGCAAGTTGTTCGTGCAGGTAGCGGGCGAGGTGCGGTTCGTCGTCGGCGATCAGGGCGGTGGTCATCGTCAAGGTCACACAAGTTACGCGTTAGGCAATGGCCAGGGCAGCAGCAGGCTGGCTCGCACGCCGCCTTCGGCCCGATTCTCGATTTGCAGCTGCGCGTGGTCGCCATAGGCGGTGCGCAGCCGCTCGCGGATGTTGGCCAGCGCAGCGCCGGCGCCGCTGCGGCGGCGGGACGGGGCGGCGGCGTTCAGGCCCAGGCCGTCGTCGATCACGTCGATGCGCAGCTGTGCGCCCTGGACCTCGGCGCGCACCTGCACTTCGCCGCCTTCGACCTTGAGCTCCAGGCCGTGGTGGATCGCGTTCTCGACCAGCGGTTGCACCAACACCGCCGGCAGTTGCACCGCCTGCAATTCGGTCGGTACATCGAGTCGCACACGCAACCGGTCGTCCATGCGCATGCTCAGCACCCGCAGGTAGGCGTCGATCAGCGCCATCTCCTGGCCCAGCGTGTGGGCCTGGTTGCGCAGGCCGCCGAGCGACGAGCGCAGGTAGTCGATGAAGGATTCGAGCATCAGCCGGGCACGCGCCGGGTCAGCGTCGATCAGGCCCACCACGTTGGCCAAGGTGTTGAACAGGAAGTGCGGTTCGATCTGGCCCTGCAGCAAGCGCAGCTGGGCTTCGGCGGCGCGCCGCTCGGCTGCTTGGGTGCGGGCCTGGGCGTTGAAATAGACGATCAGCAGCACCGAGAACATCACCACGAACAACAGCATGCCGCCCGAGGCGCTGGTCGACGAGGTCTGGTTCTTGTCCGCGATCTCGAAGGCGTAGCCGGCCGCGTGAACTGCGATCGGCCAGATGGCCAGGGAGCCGAAGAGCGGCACGCCGGTGAAGAACATGCCGCGCTGCCAGGTTGCCCACTGACGGATGCGTGCGCGACCGATCAGAAGGACCAGCAGCTCGAACATCGCCTGCACGGCATAGGCGATGAAGAACGAAATGAACAGGTTCAAGCCCAGCCAGTGCCGCCAGTTCGGCCAACTGGTCCAGTCCGCCACGCTGCGCGCATACATGGCGAAGCCTGCCAGCGTGAACAGGATGCCGACGCCGATGGCGAACAAGGTCGTCCACACCAGTTGCAGCCAGTAGGGGCCAACGCGGCGCAGGTCGTTCGAGGTCCACGCGCGCCAGGACTGCCGCAGCAGGTCTCGGGTCAGGGGCTGGGTCATGGGGCCAAAGTGTAGGCAGCGCTTTTGCCCTGTCGGCACGGGTGCGACGGATCGACAGCCTGCGCGATGGGTGGTGGCGCAGGCCCGCGGCTTGCATGCCCAGGTTTGCCTGTAACAGGCAGGAAACCCCGCCTGCCTACAATCCGCCGCCAAGGAGAAAAGACGTCATGAAGGTTGCAGCATCCGCATTCAAGGCTTACGACATTCGAGGCATCGTCGGCCAAGCGCTCGACGAGCAGTTCGCCGAGCACCTGGGCCGGGCTTTCGGCACCGAGGCGCTGAAGGCCGGCGAGAAGGCCGTGGCCGTGGGCCGCGATGGCCGAGTGTCCGGTCCGGGCCTGGTGGCGGCGCTGATGCGCGGCTTGGCGTCCACCGGGCTCGACGTGGTCGACCTGGGCGCGGTGACCACGCCGATCGTCTACTACGTGGCCGCCACCCGCAAGAAAAACGGCTGCTCCAGCGGCATCCAGGTCACCGGCAGCCACAATCCGAAGGACTACAACGGGTTCAAGATGGTGCTGGCTGGCCGCGCCATCCACGGCGAAGAGATCCAGGCGCTGCGCCGCCGGATGGAAGCCGAAGACTACGTCAGCGGCAAGGGCGGCCGGATCGCATCGATGGACGTGATCGCCGAATACACCCACCGCATCATCAACGACTGCAAGCTGTCGCGGCCGATGAAGATTGTTGTTGATTCGGGCAACGGCATTCCGGGCGCCACCGCACCGGCGATCCTGAAGGCGCTGGGCTGCGAAGTGATCGACCTGTACTCCAAGGTCGACGGCGACTTCCCGAACCACCACCCCGATCCGTCGAAGCCCGAGAACCTGGCCGACCTGATCAAGGTCGTGCACGCGACCGATGCCGAGCTGGGCCTGGCCTTTGACGGCGACGGCGACCGCCTGGGCGTGGTCACCAAGGACGGCCAGATCATCTACCCGGACCGCCAGCTGATCCTGTTCGCGCGCGACATCCTGACCCGCGTCAAGGGCGGCACGATCATTTACGACGTGAAGTGCAGCCAGCGCCTGGCGCCGGACGTGCGCGCCCATGGCGGCGTGCCGATGATGTACAAGACCGGCCACTCGCTGGTCAAGGCCAAGCTGAAGGAAACCGGCGCACCGATCGCCGGCGAAATGAGCGGCCACATCTTCTTCAGCGAGCGCTGGTACGGCTTCGACGACGCGATGTACACGGCCGGCCGTCTGCTGGAGATCCTGTCGCGTTCGAATGACCCGAGCGAGGTGCTCAACAACCTGCCGAACAGCTTCAGCACGCCCGAGTTGAACGTGCCTTGCGCCGAAGGCGAGCCGCACGAAGTGATCGAGAAGCTGCGCGAGACCGCGAAGTTCCCTGGCGCCGAGATCGGCACCATCGACGGCTTGCGCGCCGACTACCCGGACGGCTTCGGCCTGGTTCGCGCGTCCAACACCACGCCGGTGCTGGTGATGCGCTTCGAAGGCCACACGCAGGACGCGATGCACCGCATCGAGAAGGACTTCATGACCGCGCTGCGCGAAGTGAAGCCCGACGCGCAGTTCGCCGCGGCTGCACATTGATCGAGACCCTGGGCCGCGGGACGCGGCCCTGATCGGCTTGACATGAAAAAGGCGCTCGTCCGCGCCGCCTATTCCAGCCTGTTGCGCCTGGCCACGCCGCTGTACCTGGCGCGGCTGTGGTGGCGCGGCCGGCGTGAACCCGGTTACCGCGTGGCCATCGGCGAGCGCATGGGCAGCGGCAAGGGCCGCGCGCACCCTGCGGGGCTGTGGATCCACGCGGTGTCGTTGGGCGAGACGCGCGCTGCCGCGGCTTTGGTAGACGCATTGCGTGCCGCGGAGCCCGGGCTGCGGCTGCTGCTGACGCATGGCACGGCCACCGGCCGCGCCGCTGGCGCATCGATGCTGCGCCCCGGTGATCATCAAGCCTGGTTGCCCTACGACACGCCCGGTGCAGCGCGACGCTTTCTGAAGCGTCACAAGCCTGGCTTGGGCGTGCTGATGGAAACCGAGGTCTGGCCCAACCTGTTGCACGAGGCCGCACGGGCCGGCGTGACGATGGTGCTGGCCAACGCGCGTTTGTCCGAGCGCAGCGCAGTCAAGGGCAAGCGCCTGGCCGCCTTGCTGCACCCCGCTGGCCAGAAGCTCGCGCTGGCGCTGGCCCAAAGCGAAGCTGACGCGCGCCGGCTGCACAGCGCCGGTGTGCCGACTGTCGAGGTTTGCGGCAACTTGAAATACGACCTGCGGCCCGATACCGAGCAACTCGCGCAAGGCCAGGCTTGGCGAGCACGCTCGCAGCGACCGGTCGTGGTGGCCGCCAACACCCGCGAAGGCGAAGAGTCCGATCTGCTGGACGCGTGGCTCGCGTTGCCAGTGCCGCGTCCGCTGCTGTTGGTGGTACCACGCCACCCGCAGCGTTTCGATGTGGTGGCTGCGCTGGCCGCTGCGAAAGGCTTGTCACTTCGGCGCCGCAGCGCCTGGGGCGCCGACGGCCCATCGGCCGACGATGTTGCAGTCGACCTGTGGCTGGGCGATTCACTCGGCGAAATGGCGCTGTACTACGGCCTGGCCGACCTGGGTCTGCAAGGCGGCAGCTTCCGGCCCTTCGGTGCCCACAACTTCATCGAGGCCGCGGCTTGCGGTTGCCCGATGTTGCTCGGGCCTTCGGTGTTCAATTTCGCCGAAGCCGCGCAACAGGCGCTCAGCGCCGGCGCCGCGTGGCAGGTGGGCAGCTGGGCCGAGGCCTTGCAGCGCATGCAGGCGCTGTTGGCCGACGAGCCGGCGCGCCTGAAGGCCGTGGAGTCGGCTCAGGCCTTCGCAGCTTTGCACCGCGGTGCTGCGGCGCGCATGGCCGCGCGCATCCTGTCGCTGTTGCCGCGGCAGGGTTAGCTCAGATCAAGCGGCGCCGAGCAGCCCGCGCAACAGCAACCGCGCGCCAGAGACGTTGGTCGCGCAAGGCACGTCGTGCACGTCGCAGGCCCGTACCAGTGCGTTGATGTCCGGCTCATGCGRCTGCGGCGTCATCGGGTCACGCAGGAAGATCACCGCGTCGACCTCGCCCACCGCCAGGCGCGCACCGATCTGCAGGTCGCCGCCCATCGGCCCGCTCAGCAGGCATTCCACGGTCAGGCCGACCTCGCGCTGCAGGCGTCCGCCGGTGGTGCCGGTGGCCATCAGAGTGCAGCCAGCCAGCGCCTCGCGGAACTGGCCGGCCAGCCGGACCATGTCGTCTTTCTTGTGGTCGTGGGCGATCAGGGCAATGCGCATCGCGGAAGTATCCCCGGGATCAATGACCGGTCACTTACTTGCGGGTGCGGATCTTCGTCAGCTCACTCTGGGTTTCGTTCCAAAGGTCCATGCCGACGTTGGCCGCGATCCCGGCGTTGACGCGCGTCAGCTTGTCGCGCATGCGGGCTGATTCTGTCGGCGTCAGCTCATTGATCTGCATGCCCTTGGCCTTCAGGTCGGCCAGGGCCTTGCCCGCTTCGTCACGCGTGTCCTTGCGCTCGAAGTCGCGGCTCGCGACAGCAGCGTCCATCAGCACCTTCTGCTCGTCTTTCGACAGGCCGTCCCACCACTTCTTGCTGACCAGCACGATCCACGGGCTGTAGACGTGGTTGGTCACGCTCAAGTACTTCTGCACCTCGAAGAACTTGCTCGACAAGATGGTGTTGAAAGGGTTCTCCTGGCCGTCGACAGTCTTGGTCTCGAGCGCGCTGAACAGTTCGGAGAAGGGCAGCGGCACCGCGTTCGCGCCCAGCGTTTTGAAGCTTTCGAGGAAGACGTTGTTCTGCATCACCCGCAGCTTGATGCCTTCGAGGTCTTCGAGCTTGGTGACCGGGCGCTTCGAGTTGGTCAGGTTGCGAAAGCCGTTCTCCCAGTAGGCCAGGCCGACCAGGCCTTTCTCGGGCAGCTTGGCGATCACCTTCTGGCCCACCGGGCCGTCGAGCAGTGCGTCGGCTTCTTTCACGTTGTTGACCAGGAACGGCGTGTCCCAC
>NZ_JBFUGE010000394.1:0-5547 GCF_056403075.1 Ideonella sp. P3_A4
GCTCAGCGTGTGCGTGCCGGTAGCCACGTAGTCGGACCCGGCGTTCGCGGTGCCGTTGGCGGTGGCGTAGTCGACCTTGACGAGTCCGGTGCTGGGCCTGTCGAGCGTGACGGTGAAGGTGACGGTGCCAGCGGCCTCATCGACCACCTGGTCGCCGACCCGCGCCACCGGCGTGCCGCTGGGCGCGTCGTTGTCGACGATCGTGCCCCAGCCGGCCTGGCGCACGATGGTGCCGTTGACGGCGCTGAAGAGGTTCAGCGTCAAGTACTCGCTGGCCTCCTGCGTCACGTTGTCCAGCACCGGGATCCGCACGACCTGCGTGGTCTGGCCCGGTGCGAAGGTGAGGGTGCCGGTGAGTGCCTGGTAGTCGCTGCCGTTGGCGGCCGTGACGTTGCTGTTGCTGTAGCTGACGCTGACCTGCTGGGTTGACGGCGCGCTCAGGCTGACGACGAACTGAAGATAGCCGTCGACCTCGCATGCCGTCGCATCGGACACGGTGATCAGCGGTGAGACCACCGCGGTGGCGTCGTTGGCACCGATCGTCGTGCGGCCATGCGATTCGGCGAGCAGCGTGGCGCCGACGGCGTTCGACAGCTGCAGGTCGAAGTACTGCGCGCCCTCGGCACTGCCGTCGTCGATCAGGTCGATGGTGACCGTCTTGCAGACCTCGCCGGCCGTGAAGCTCAGCGTGTGCAAGCCGCTGGCAACGTAGTCGGCTCCCGCGGCGGCGGTGCCGTCGGCGGTTTGGTAGTCGACCTTGACGGTGCCGGCGCTGGGGCGGTCGAGCGTGACCGTGAAGGTGACGGTGCCGGTGGCCTCGTCGACCACCTGGTCGCTGACGCGCACCACCGGTGTGCCGCTGGCGGCGTCGTTGTCGACGATCGAGCCCCAGCCGTACTGGCGAATGATCGTGCCGCCGGTCGCGCCGGTCAGATTCATCGTCAGGAATTCGGTGTTCTCGGCCGTGGCGTTGTCCAGCAGCGGGACGAGGATGGTCTGCGTCGTCTGGCCGGGCGCAAAGGTGAGCGTGCCGCTCTGGGCCTGGTAGTCACTGCCGTTGGCGGCGGTCAGATTGCTGTTGCTGTAGTTGACGGTGACCGCGCCGGTCGACGGCGCGCTCAGCGAGACGACGAACATCAGGTAGCCGTCGGTCTCGCCGGCGACGGCGTCGGACACCGTGATCAGTGGCGATGCCACCGCCGTCGCATCGTTCGCGCCGATCACGACCCGGCCGTGCGATTCGGGCAGCAGCGTGACGCCGACACCGTTCGACAGCACGAGGTCGAAGTACTCGCTGCCTTCCGCTGCGGCGTCGTTGGTCAGGTTGACGGTGACGGTCTTGACGACCYGCCCCACCGCGAAGTTCACCGTCGTCAGGGCCTTGGCGACATAGTCGCTGCCGGCTTGCGCCGTGCCGTTGGCGGTCGACACGTCCACGCTGACCGCGCCGGTGGCGGGGCGATCGAGCACGACGCTGAAGGTCACCGTGCCGGCAGACTCGTCGACGACCTGGTCGATCGCACGCGCCACCGGCGTGCCTGCTGCAGCATCGTTGTCGACGATCGTGCCCCAGCCGAACTGGCGCACGATCGTGCCGTTGACGGCGTTGAAGATGTTGAGCTTGAGGTACTCGGTGGGCTCGGCGGTGGCGTTGTCGATCAGCGGGATCTGCACAACCTGGCTGGTCTGGCCAGGGGTGAAGGTGACGGTTCCGGTCTGCGCTGTGTAGTCGCTGCCATTCGCCGCGGTGGCGTTGCTGTTGCTGTAGCTGACCGTGACGGTGTCGGTCGAGGCGACGTCGAGCGAGACGACGAAGGTCAGCATGCCGTCGGACTCGCCGGCGATCGCGTCGGACACGGTGATGTTCGGGTTGGTCGCCTGGGGTTGGACGACGTGAGGTGCCGGCGCCTGCCAGGCCAGGCCCTGGAAGGCGTCGATGCGGAACGTCGTGTCGCTGAACAGGCTGGAAAAGCGGTCCAGCGAAGCGCTGTCGAACATGGGCAGCGCCACACTGGGCGGCACGTATGTTTCGGCCACCGAGGACGGCGATATGAAGCTCCAGCCCGAATCAGGTTGCAGCCAGCGGCTGGCGGAATTGAGGGCCCGGCCACCGGGTTCTTCCGAAGCGGTGTCGTCGACGTCGTAGTCACGCATGATCGGCCTCCTTGTGAGCCTGGCGTGGACTCTAGGAAGGGGGCCGTTACCGAGCCGTTACCCACGCGTTCAGCACGCGTCGGCTACACGCCAGAGGAGGCTCACAGCAGGGTGGATGAACTAGGGTTTCACCTAGCCCATCCCCTGTCACTGCAGAGACACTGAAGGGCTTTCGATTGTCCCTAGAATCGAACGATCGTTCTATTTTTGCCACGCCTGACGTCACCCTGAAGGGACCCCACACATGAGCGCCAGCTATGAACTTCACGGCCCGGTGGCCGTCATCACGCTGAACAATCCGCCCGTCAACGGGCTGGGCCATGCGAGCCGCCTGGCGGTGGCCGAAGGCCTGGAGCGCGCGCAGGCCGACGCTAACGTGAAGGCCATCGTCATCACCGGCGCCGGCAAGGCATTCTCGGGTGGCGCCGACATCAAGGAGTTTGGCACGCCCAAGGCGCTGGCCGAGCCGAACCTGCTGTCGCTGATCCGCTTGGTGGAACTGTGCAGCAAGCCGGTGGTCGCGGCGATCCACAGTGTCTGCATGGGCGGTGGCCTGGAGCTGTCGCTCGGTTGCCATTACCGCGTGGCCTCGGCCGGTGCCAACGTGGCGCTGCCCGAAGTGAAGATCGGCCTGCTGCCGGGCGCTGGTGGCACGCAGCGCCTGCCGCGCGTGCTGGGCGCCGAGACAGCGCTGAACATGATCGTCAGCGGCGACCCGGTCAAGAGCGAGCTGCTGGCCTCGCTGCCGGGCCAGAAGCTGTTCGACAAGATGATCGACGGTGACCTGCTGGCCGGCGCGATCGCCTTTGCCACCGAGGTGGCCGACAAGCGCCCGCTGCCGCTGGTGCGCGACCTGAAAGTCAAGCACCCGAACCCGGACGGCTACTTCCAGTTCGCCCGCAACACCGTCGGCGCGATGGCGAAAAACTTCCCGGCGCCGCTGAAGTGCGTCGACGCGGTCGAAGCGTCGGTGGGCAAGAAGTTCGAAGACGGCCTGGCGTATGAGCGCGAGCTGTTCGTCGGCCTGATGATGACGCCGGAGTGCAAGGCGCTGCGCCACGCGTTCTTCGCCGAGCGCGCGGCCAGCAAGATCGCCGACGTGCCGGAAAACACGCCGCTGCGCGAGATCAAGAAGGTCGCGATCATCGGCGCCGGCACGATGGGTGGCGGCATCGCGATGAACTTCCTCTCAGCCGGCACGCCGGTCGTCATCCTCGAGATGAAGCAGGACGCGCTGGAGCGTGGCGTCGCGACGATCCGCAAGAACTACGAAGGCCAGGTCAAGAAGGGCAAGCTGAAGCCCGAGAAGTACGAATCCATCATCAGCCAGCTGAGCACCACGCTCGACTACGCGGCGATCGGCGATGCCGACATCGTGATCGAGGCGGTGTTCGAAGACATGGAGGTCAAGAAGGCCGTCTTCGAACAGCTGGACAAGGTGATGAAGCCCGGCGCGATCCTGGCGAGCAACACCTCGACGTTGGATGTCAACAAGATCGCCGCGTTCACCAAGCGCCCGCAGGATGTGATCGGCACGCATTTCTTCAGCCCCGCCAACATCATGAAGCTGCTGGAAGTGGTGCGTGGCGAGAAGACCGCGAAGGACGTGCTGGCCACCGTGATGGCGCTGGGCAAGAAGATCAAGAAGACCTGCGTCGTCTCGGGCGTGTGCGACGGCTTCATCGGCAACCGCATGATCGAGCAGTACAGCCGCCAGGCCGGCTTCCTGTTGGAAGAAGGCTGCACGCCGAGCCAGGTTGACAAGGCGATCGAGAAGTTCGGCTTCGCGATGGGCCCGTTCCGCATGGGTGACCTGGCCGGCAACGACGTGGGCTGGTACATCCGCAAGCGCCGCTATCTGGAAAAGCCGAACCTGCGTTACTCGAAGACGGCCGACCTGCTGTGCGAGATGGGCCGCTTTGGCCAGAAGACCGGCGCCGGTTGGTATGACTACCAAGCCGGCAAGCGCGATGCGGTTCCCTCGGCCRTGGTCGAGAAGATGATCGAAGACCACCGCAAGACGGCCGGCATCACGCCGCGCCAAATCAGCGACGACGAGATCGTGCACCGTCTGGTCTTCGCGCTGGTCAATGAAGCCGCGTGTCTGTTGGAAGAAGGCATCGCGCAGCGCGCGTCGGACGTCGACATGGTCTACCTGACCGGCTACGGCTTCCCGCTGCACCGCGGCGGCCCGATGTGCTACGCCGACACCTACGGCTTGTACAACGTGGCGCAGGCGATGAAGCGCTTTGCCCAGAACCCGAACGACGATGCCGAGTTCTGGCAACCGGCGCCGCTGCTCGCGCAGCTGGTGGCTGAAGGCAAGAGCTTCAACTGATCGTTGTGATGCTCAAGCGTCTGCTGCTCATCGTGCTGGCCGCGTTGGCGCTGCTGGTGGCCGCCGTCGCGGTCAACACGCTGCGCCAGGGCTCGCGCCAGCTCGACGTGCCGCCGGCACCGCCGCTGGCGGTGGACGAGGCGGGCGCGGCGACGCGCCTGGCAGAAGCGATCCGTGCGCGCACCGTGTCCAGCCAGGACGATGCAGCGCAGAACACCGACCAGTTCGAGCAACTGCACGCGATGCTGCAGGCGCGCTACCCGAAGGCGCATGCGGTGATGCAGCGCGAGGTGGTCGGTGGCTTGAGCCTGCTGTACACCTGGAAAGGCAGCGATCCGAAGCTCGCGCCCATCTTGTTGACGGCGCACCAGGACGTGGTGCCGGTGTCGCCGGGCACTGAAGGCGACTGGGCCGAGCAGCCGTTTGCCGGCACGGTGAAGGACGGCTTCGTCTGGGGCCGCGGTGCCTGGGACGACAAGGGCAACCTGATCGCGCAGATGGAGACGATGGAGCTGCTGGCCGCCAGCGGCTTCCAACCCAAGCGCACGATCCATCTGGCCTTTGGTGCCGACGAAGAGGTCAGCGGCGAGCGCGGCGCGAAGCAGATCGCCGCATTGCTGAAGTCGCGCGGCGAGCGGATGGACTTCGTGATCGATGAAGGCCTGCTGATCACCGACGGCATCATGCCGGGTCTATCGAAGCCGGCCGCGCTGATCGGCATCGCCGAGAAGGGCTACCTGTCGGTCGTGCTGAAAGTGCCTGCCACGCCAGGCCATTCGTCGATGCCGCCGCCCAAGGGCGAGAGCGCGATCGCGATGATGAGCGCGGCGCTGAAGCGGCTGGACGACCAGCAACTGCCCGGGGGCATCCGCGGTGTGGCGCGCGAGATGTTCGAGACCGTGGCCCCCGAGATGAGCGGGTTCGGCCGCGTGGCCCTGTCCAACCTGTGGCTGTTCGGCCCGGTGGTGCAGAAGCAGCTTGAGGCCAAAGCCAGTACCAATGCGATGCTGCGCACGACCACCGCGTTGACAATGACCAATGCCGGCAACAAGGAC
>NZ_JBFUGE010000395.1:0-5543 GCF_056403075.1 Ideonella sp. P3_A4
GGTGCTGCGCCGCCTTGGCCACACGCAAGCCTGGAGCCTGGCTGGTGGCCTGGCGCTGTGGCCGCGCACTGGCGCCGGCGTCAACGGTGTGAACATCCGGCTGGCATGACAGCCCTTCGAATCGTCCCGCCGCGCACGGCTGACCTGGATGCCTTGCTCGCCTTCGAGCTGGAGAACCGAGCCTTCTTCGAGTCGCACATCAATGCGCGGCCGACGGGCTACTACTCAGCCGACGGTGTCGGCGCGGCCATCGAGCTGGCGCTGCGCGAGGCACAGGACGACCAGGCCTACCAGTACCTGGTGTGGGACGCTGGCGTGCTGGTGGGGCGGGTCAACCTGAGCAAGATCCGCCGCGCGCATTTCCATTCGGCCGAGTTGGGCTACCGCATTGCTCAGTCGGCCGGCGGCCGGGGCATCGCGAGCGAGGCGGTGCGCCAAGCCCTGGCCAAGGCGTTCGGTGAACATGGCCTGGTGCGAGTCGAGGCCACCGCGCGGGCCGAAAACGAAGGCTCGACGCGGGTGCTGCTGAAGAACGGCTTCACGCTGTTCGGCCGCTCGACCAAGAGCTTCGAGCTGGCCGGCACCTGGTACGACCTGCTGCACTACGAGCGCCGCGCCGAAGCTTGAGTGCACGGCGCTGATGCAGCCGCCGGGCCCAAGCTTGAATCGTCGGCACCGGCGAAGCGCCGGGCCGAAGTGCCCGGCGTTGCGCTTCAGTGCCCGAAGCTGTAGTTGAACTGCTTCAGGATCGGCTCGTAGAGCTTTTCGACCATCGCGATGCAGGCGGGGTCGTAGTACTCGGTGTAGTTCTTCTTTTTCTTGACCGGCTTGGCCTCGGKCGCAGGTGCTGCTGCATTCTCGGCGCGGCCTTTGGTGACGTTGAACTCGGTCACCGAGAGGTGTTCGCTGATGCCCATGCGGCGCAGCGACTCGTCGAACCCGTCTTGCAGCGCCTCGAAGCGGATGACCATGTCCGCATGGGCCAGGAACTCCAGCGGCCCCTTGGCCAGCTTGTCGGTTTCTTCGTAGGTGCGGCTCAGGTAGGCCAGCCATTGCGGGAAGCTGTTGTCGGGCGCAGTGGCCTGCACGCCTTCGAGCCACGGGTACCTCGCCGGGTTGTCCATCAGCCGGGCGCAGTGCTTGATGTACTTGCTGACCAGCTGGTCGAACGGGTTGCGCACGCAGGTGAACTTGAAGAGATTTTCCAGTTGCTCCCGGCTCAGCAGGCCCGCCGCCAGGATCTGGCTGTAGGTGGTGTGGTGCATGCGCGCGAGCAGCTTGCCGTTGCGCGTGATCTCGTGGTCCGGCAGTGCCTTGCCGTCGAGCTTCTGCCGCAGCGTCAACGCAATGGCCTTGCTGGCCGTCTGCGGATTGGCGAAGAAGATGTAGTGATGTTGGTCCGAGTAAACAGCCATGGAGACCCTCCAGTCTTCGACGTCGAGCGGCGCGTTCTCGCACCCACATCAGGGCGAGGGAACTGCCATTGCCTTTGCTTCGCTGCGAAGGCCCGCGGGAACTGACTGGTCTCAAACACGCTGGTCGCCCGCTTGGGTGCGGGTCGATTCGCCGTTGTGCGGCGGTTTGACCGATGCGGCTTGCGATCCCTTCCCGTGGACTACAGCATCAAGTGCATCAGGTGAAACAAAATGTAGTGATCGCGGCTCCGCAGCGCAATCCCGTACAGGGCGTCAACGTCCCTTGAACAGGGGAGACGACAGTAAGGTTTTCCCCGAGAAACGGGAAAGCTTGGCACTGACGATCAGCCGGTGAGTCGCCGGGTCACCTGTGATCGGCCTTCGGGCGGCTGTTTTGGCGGATTGAGGGCTGTCCAAAGCGGGAAGACCCTGGATGGACCCCTTGTGGTGCATCAGCTTCGCATCAGGCCCGGTCAGCACCATGGCCTGGTGATCGATCACGCCACATCACCTTCAGACGGACCATCAGGAGTACCCATGACCATTCGTTCGATCCCTCGCCATCGCGCGTCCTTGGCCTGCCTTGGCATTGCCAGCGTCTCGCTGGCACTGACCGCCTGCGGCGGCGGCAGCGACCCCGATGAAGTCTCCCGTGCCGACGTGAAGGCGGCACGCACCGCCAGCGCCCAGGCCGCTCGTGAGGCGGCCAAGGGCCAGCCGGCGGCAAACCAGGCCGTGCAAGCCCAGGCCGCCACTCCGTGGGTGCCCAAGGTGACCGACACCTGGCAGTGGCAACTCACCGGCACCATCAACACCAGCTACAACGTCACCGTCTACGACATCGACCTGTTCGATGCGCCCGACTCGGTGCTGACGACGCTGCGCAACCAGGGCAAGCGCATCGTCTGCTATTTCTCGGCCGGCAGCGCCGAAGACTGGCGCCCCGACTACAGCCAGTTCAAGGCCGCCGACAAGGGCAACAACCTCGACGGCTGGCCGGGCGAGAAGTGGGTCGATACGCGGTCGGCCAATGTGCGCAACATCATGAAGGGCCGGCTGGACAAGGCCAAGGCGCGCGGCTGCGATGGCGTTGAGCCGGACAACGTCGACGGCTACACCAACAACCCCGGCTTCCCGCTGACGGCCAACACCCAGCTCGACTACAACCGCTTCCTCGCCACCGAGGCGCATGCACGTGGCCTGAAGATCGCATTGAAGAACGACGTCGACCAGCTCAGCGCGCTGGCACCGAGCTTCGACTTCGCCGTCAACGAGCAGTGCAACCAGTACAGCGAGTGCGGTGGCTACACAGCGTTCACCAACAACGGCAAGCCGGTGTTCAACGCCGAGTACAAGAAGCTCTGGCGCACCGATGCCAACGCCCGCGCCCAGATGTGCACCAAGGCCAAGGCGATGAACCTGCGCACGCTGGTGCTGCCGCTAAACCTGGACGACGCGTTCCGTTACAGCTGCGATTGAGCTGAGCTGTTAGGCGGCGCGCCGGCAATGGCTGGCGCGTCTCCTCGACCGTCTTGCTCAATGGCAGCAGGTGTGGCTGCTCCACAGCGGCGTGTTGCCGTCGTAGATCACGAGGTTGCCGTCGGTCTGCACGATCAGGCGAGCGCCTGGATGGCCGCTGGTGCCTGTTGACCACACCACATTGCCAGACCAGTCGTGCAGCAMCAGATTGCCATCGTTCTGCTGGATCGCCTGGGCCACCGGTTTGCCGGAGGTGCCGGTGGACCACAGCAGTCTCTTGCCCTGTCGTAGCACGAGGTTGCCGTCGTCGAGCAGCTTGAGGCTGAAGCGGCCATCGCACGATGACGTGGCCTGGTGCGGCGCCAGCCCTTGGTTCATCGACAGACCCTCGCAGCCTTCGGGCTGGCGTAGAGCAGCCAGGGCAGGGGGCTCGGCGACGCCCAGCACATAGTGCACCGACGCATCGGTGTAGCCCTTCTGCAGTTTCGAGGCCCCACTGGCGCCCGGTTGCCGCTGCAGGCCGGCAGGTGTGGCCACCGGCCCACCGCAGCCCGCGTTCGGCAAGCCGACGTGGCGCGACTTGTCCTTGTTGCGCAGCACGGTGAAGCCGTCGATGCCATTCACGGGGTAGCCGTACCCCATGTGGTTGCCCTTGAGGATGTTTTCCTTGACGGTCGCACCGCGCACGACGCGGTCGTCGCAGCCCCAGACCGCCGGGCCCAGCGCGATGCCGACCTTGATCAGCGCGCCGGCCGCGTCGATCGTGTTGCCCTGGACGACCGTGCCGGCGTAGTTGCCGCCGGTCGGGTTGTAGTCGACCAGGTTGATGCCGCCCAGCAGCACGCGGGTGTTCGCAACGATGGTGTTGCCGGTGACCAGTGAGCCCGGCGCGCCGAAGATGACGATGCCGCCGTCAGTCGCGTCGGTGATGGTGTTCCCGGTCACCGTCGAATGGCCGCAGGCCAGCGAGATGCCGTCGGCCCACTCGCCGTTAGGCATGCCGGCCGGGCCGATCTGGTTGTTGGTGATGGTGGCTTGCTGGCAGGCCGGCACACCGTTGGTGACGCCGCCTTCGATCAGGTGCAGCGCGCTCCAGCCACGCGGGTCGTGGCTCCAGATGTTGCGCACCACCTGGCTGGTGGCGTTGCCGCCGATCTCAATCAGCCCGGCGCCGTTGTTGATGCGCCCGAGTGCAGGCCGCGCGCCGTCGACCTCGATGCTCTCGATGTGGACGCCACTGTGCCCGCCGGTGATCGCGCTGGCCTGGCTGGCGCCGGTCACACGCAACACTGCACGCGTGTTGCCGGTTGGCAGACCTTGCGTGTACAGGCGCTGGTTCTCGGCCGTGAACTGCACCGGCGCCTTCAGCGCGAAGACGGCGCCGGGGCACAGCACCGCCTCGCTGCCAGAGCCGGTGAGCGCGGCGTTGATGGTCTGCTCGTTGCCTGAGGCCAGGCAGCCGGCAGCCCAGGACGATGAACTTGCCAGCAACGTGAGCGCCGCGGCCGATGCGCGAAAAACAGAGGACACCGTGGCTCCTTGGTCAGGCTCTTACTTCTTCTTGAAGCGGAACTTCTGGTTCGCGCTGCCACTGCAGGTCCACTGCTGGATCTTGGCGCCGTCCTGCTGGCTCTGGTCGGCCACGTCGAGGCACTTGCCGCTGTGCTGGTTGACGATGGTGTATTCGCCGGCCACGCCGGTCGGCTTGAAGATGAAGCGCTGTGCGCCGGTGCCGTTGTCGGTGTACTGCTGCACCTTGGCGCCATCGGCGTTCGAGGCCGCGGCGATGTCGATCGCCTTGCCGCTGCGGGCGTTGAGCAGGCGGTAGTTGCCGCCGCCCATGTCCTTCACGTCGAAGCGCTGCTTGCCGACGGCATGGCAGCTCATCTGCACGATCTGGGCTGAGTCGTCGAGCGAGCCACCCTGGACCTCGAAGCACTTGCTGCTGAACGTCGACTTGACCAGGTAGCGCCCGTCGTCCACCGGGCCGTCGCCACCACCGCCACCGGCCATGATCTGGTAGAACTCGTACGGGAAGTTGTTGACCAGGCTGTAGTTGTTGTAGTCGGTGCCGCCGGGCATGTCGCGCTGCAGCGCCCAGTAGGCCAGCAGGCCCAGGCCCTTCTCCTTCGCGAATGCAGTCACCTGCGTGGCGTCGCTCTGGCGGAAGACTTCGCTCTGTTCGTCGTTGACACCGATCATCGGCGTGATGCCGATCATGGCCCACAGCTGGGCGTCGGTCTTGCCGGTGTAGATGCCCTTGATCTGGTTGAAGGTGCCATTGGCGGCCATGATGGCCAGGTCACCCATCGGCCGGCCCTGGTCTGCATCGCGGCCGTAGTCCATCGCCATGATGTTGACCACCGAGGTGACGACGCCGGCAGACTGCGCGCTGCGCAGCAGGGTCAGCGCGTTGCCCGGCAGGCCGGTCGGGTCCACCGGCAGCGTGAACGAGACATACAGGCCCGGGTAGGTGGCCTGCAGCCGCTTGATGACGTTGTTGCGCTTGCTGTTCAGCGAGGTGTTGTTGAGCTGGCTGCCCTCGATGTCGAAGTCCAGCGCCTTGACCTTGGTGGTGTCGATGATGTTGCGCACCAGCGAGTACATCGCGTCCTCGCTGCAGGCGGCTTCGAGGTAGGTGCCCGATGC